>NZ_CDHP01000066.1:0-5624 GCF_900002895.1 Ercella succinigenes
CATGGCACTATGTTTACTCTTGCGCTTGTTCGTTTTCCGCCTACTGCGACTAAAGAGATTCAGTACCTTAACGCTAAAGGTGCTTTGACTTATACCGATATTGCTGGCGACCCTGTTTTGTATGGCAACTTGCCGCCGCGTGAAATTTCTATGAAGGATGTTTTCCGTTCTGGTGATTCGTCTAAGAAGTTTAAGATTGCTGAGGGTCAGTGGTATCGTTATGCGCCTTCGTATGTTTCTCCTGCTTATCACCTTCTTGAAGGCTTCCCATTCATTCAGGAACCGCCTTCTGGTGATTTGCAAGAACGCGTACTTATTCGCCACCATGATTATGACCAGTGTTTCCAGTCCGTTCAGTTGTTGCAGTGGAATAGTCAGGTTAAATTTAATGTGACCGTTTATCGCAATCTGCCGACCACTCGCGATTCAATCATGACTTCGTGATAAAAGATTGAGTGTGAGGTTATAACGCCGAAGCGGTAAAAATTTTAATTTTTGCCGCTGAGGGGTTGACCAAGCGAAGCGCGGTAGGTTTTCTGCTTAGGAGTTTAATCATGTTTCAGACTTTTATTTCTCGCCATAATTCAAACTTTTTTTCTGATAAGCTGGTTCTCACTTCTGTTACTCCAGCTTCTTCGGCACCTGTTTTACAGACACCTAAAGCTACATCGTCAACGTTATATTTTGATAGTTTGACGGTTAATGCTGGTAATGGTGGTTTTCTTCATTGCATTCAGATGGATACATCTGTCAACGCCGCTAATCAGGTTGTTTCTGTTGGTGCTGATATTGCTTTTGATGCCGACCCTAAATTTTTTGCCTGTTTGGTTCGCTTTGAGTCTTCTTCGGTTCCGACTACCCTCCCGACTGCCTATGATGTTTATCCTTTGGATGGTCGCCATGATGGTGGTTATTATACCGTCAAGGACTGTGTGACTATTGACGTCCTTCCCCGTACGCCGGGCAATAATGTTTATGTTGGTTTCATGGTTTGGTCTAACTTTACCGCTACTAAATGCCGCGGATTGGTTTCGCTGAATCAGGTTATTAAAGAGATTATTTGTCTCCAGCCACTTAAGTGAGGTGATTTATGTTTGGTGCTATTGCTGGCGGTATTGCTTCTGCTCTTGCTGGTGGCGCCATGTCTAAATTGTTTGGAGGCGGTCAAAAAGCCGCCTCCGGTGGCATTCAAGGTGATGTGCTTGCTACCGATAACAATACTGTAGGCATGGGTGATGCTGGTATTAAATCTGCCATTCAAGGCTCTAATGTTCCTAACCCTGATGAGGCCGTCCCTAGTTTTGTTTCTGGTGCTATGGCTAAAGCTGGTAAAGGACTTCTTGAAGGTACGTTGCAGGCTGGCACTTCTGCCGTTTCTGATAAGTTGCTTGATTTGGTTGGACTTGGTGGCAAGTCTGCCGCTGATAAAGGAAAGGATACTCGTGATTATCTTGCTGCTGCATTTCCTGAGCTTAATGCTTGGGAGCGTGCTGGTGCTGATGCTTCCTCTGCTGGTATGGTTGACGCCGGATTTGAGAATCAAAAAGAGCTTACTAAAATGCAACTGGACAATCAGAAAGAGATTGCCGAGATGCAAAATGAGACTCAAAAAGAGATTGCTGGCATTCAGTCGGCGACTTCACGCCAGAATACGAAAGACCAGGTATATGCACAAAATGAGATGCTTGCTTATCAACAGAAGGAGTCTACTGCTCGCGTTGCGTCTATTATGGAAAACACCAATCTTTCCAAGCAACAGCAGGTTTCCGAGATTATGCGCCAAATGCTTACTCAAGCTCAAACGGCTGGTCAGTATTTTACCAATGACCAAATCAAAGAAATGACTCGCAAGGTTAGTGCTGAGGTTGACTTAGTTCATCAGCAAACGCAGAATCAGCGGTATGGCTCTTCTCATATTGGCGCTACTGCAAAGGATATTTCTAATGTCGTCACTGATGCTGCTTCTGGTGTGGTTGATATTTTTCATGGTATTGATAAAGCTGTTGCCGATACTTGGAACAATTTCTGGAAAGACGGTAAAGCTGATGGTATTGGCTCTAATTTGTCTAGGAAATAACCGTCAGGATTGACACCCTCCCAATTGTATGTTTTCATGCCTCCAAATCTTGGAGGCTTTTTTATGGTTCGTTCTTATTACCCTTCTGAATGTCACGCTGATTATTTTGACTTTGAGCGTATCGAGGCTCTTAAACCTGCTATTGAGGCTTGTGGCATTTCTACTCTTTCTCAATCCCCAATGCTTGGCTTCCATAAGCAGATGGATAACCGCATCAAGCTCTTGGAAGAGATTCTGTCTTTTCGTATGCAGGGCGTTGAGTTCGATAATGGTGATATGTATGTTGACGGCCATAAGGCTGCTTCTGACGTTCGTGATGAGTTTGTATCTGTTACTGAGAAGTTAATGGATGAATTGGCACAATGCTACAATGTGCTCCCCCAACTTGATATTAATAACACTATAGACCACCGCCCCGAAGGGGACGAAAAATGGTTTTTAGAGAACGAGAAGACGGTTACGCAGTTTTGCCGCAAGCTGGCTGCTGAACGCCCTCTTAAGGATATTCGCGATGAGTATAATTACCCCAAAAAGAAAGGTATTAAGGATGAGTGTTCAAGATTGCTGGAGGCCTCCACTATGAAATCGCGTAGAGGCTTTGCTATTCAGCGTTTGATGAATGCAATGCGACAGGCTCATGCTGATGGTTGGTTTATCGTTTTTGACACTCTCACGTTGGCTGACGACCGATTAGAGGCGTTTTATGATAATCCCAATGCTTTGCGTGACTATTTTCGTGATATTGGTCGTATGGTTCTTGCTGCCGAGGGTCGCAAGGCTAATGATTCACACGCCGACTGCTATCAGTATTTTTGTGTGCCTGAGTATGGTACAGCTAATGGCCGTCTTCATTTCCATGCGGTGCACTTTATGCGGACACTTCCTACAGGTAGCGTTGACCCTAATTTTGGTCGTCGGGTACGCAATCGCCGCCAGTTAAATAGCTTGCAAAATACGTGGCCTTATGGTTACAGTATGCCCATCGCAGTTCGCTACACGCAGGACGCTTTTTCACGTTCTGGTTGGTTGTGGCCTGTTGATGCTAAAGGTGAGCCGCTTAAAGCTACCAGTTATATGGCTGTTGGTTTCTATGTGGCTAAATACGTTAACAAAAAGTCAGATATGGACCTTGCTGCTAAAGGTCTAGGAGCTAAAGAATGGAACAACTCACTAAAAACCAAGCTGTCGCTACTTCCCAAGAAGCTGTTCAGAATCAGAATGAGCCGCAACTTCGGGATGAAAATGCTCACAATGACAAATCTGTCCACGGAGTGCTTAATCCAACTTACCAAGCTGGGTTACGACGCGACGCCGTTCAACCAGATATTGAAGCAGAACGCAAAAAGAGAGATGAGATTGAGGCTGGGAAAAGTTACTGTAGCCGACGTTTTGGCGGCGCAACCTGTGACGACAAATCTGCTCAAATTTATGCGCGCTTCGATAAAAATGATTGGCGTATCCAACCTGCAGAGTTTTATCGCTTCCATGACGCAGAAGTTAACACTTTCGGATATTTCTGATGAGTCGAAAAATTATCTTGATAAAGCAGGAATTACTACTGCTTGTTTACGAATTAAATCGAAGTGGACTGCTGGCGGAAAATGAGAAAATTCGACCTATCCTTGCGCAGCTCGAGAAGCTCTTACTTTGCGACCTTTCGCCATCAACTAACGATTCTGTCAAAAACTGACGCGTTGGATGAGGAGAAGTGGCTTAATATGCTTGGCACGTTCGTCAAGGACTGGTTTAGATATGAGTCACATTTTGTTCATGGTAGAGATTCTCTTGTTGACATTTTAAAAGAGCGTGGATTACTATCTGAGTCCGATGCTGTTCAACCACTAATAGGTAAGAAATCATGAGTCAAGTTACTGAACAATCCGTACGTTTCCAGACCGCTTTGGCCTCTATTAAGCTCATTCAGGCTTCTGCCGTTTTGGATTTAACCGAAGATGATTTCGATTTTCTGACGAGTAACAAAGTTTGGATTGCTACTGACCGCTCTCGTGCTCGTCGCTGCGTTGAGGCTTGCGTTTATGGTACGCTGGACTTTGTAGGATACCCTCGCTTTCCTGCTCCTGTTGAGTTTATTGCTGCCGTCATTGCTTATTATGTTCATCCCGTCAACATTCAAACGGCCTGTCTCATCATGGAAGGCGCTGAATTTACGGAAAACATTATTAATGGCGTCGAGCGTCCGGTTAAAGCCGCTGAATTGTTCGCGTTTACCTTGCGTGTACGCGCAGGAAACACTGACGTTCTTACTGACGCAGAAGAAAACGTGCGTCAAAAATTACGTGCAGAAGGAGTGATGTAATGTCTAAAGGTAAAAAACGTTCTGGCGCTCGCCCTGGTCGTCCGCAGCCGTTGCGAGGTACTAAAGGCAAGCGTAAAGGCGCTCGTCTTTGGTATGTAGGTGGTCAACAATTTTAATTGCAGGGGCTTCGGCCCCTTACTTGAGGATAAATTATGTCTAATATTCAAACTGGCGCCGAGCGTATGCCGCATGACCTTTCCCATCTTGGCTTCCTTGCTGGTCAGATTGGTCGTCTTATTACCATTTCAACTACTCCGGTTATCGCTGGCGACTCCTTCGAGATGGACGCCGTTGGCGCTCTCCGTCTTTCTCCATTGCGTCGTGGCCTTGCTATTGACTCTACTGTAGACATTTTTACTTTTTATGTCCCTCATCGTCACGTTTATGGTGAACAGTGGATTAAGTTCATGAAGGATGGTGTTAATGCCACTCCTCTCCCGACTGTTAACACTACTGGTTATATTGACCATGCCGCTTTTCTTGGCACGATTAACCCTGATACCAATAAAATCCCTAAGCATTTGTTTCAGGGTTATTTGAATATCTATAACAACTATTTTAAAGCGCCGTGGATGCCTGACCGTACCGAGGCTAACCCTAATGAGCTTAATCAAGATGATGCTCGTTATGGTTTCCGTTGCTGCCATCTCAAAAACATTTGGACTGCTCCGCTTCCTCCTGAGACTGAGCTTTCTCGCCAAATGACGACTTCTACCACATCTATTGACATTATGGGTCTGCAAGCTGCTTATGCTAATTTGCATACTGACCAAGAACGTGATTACTTCATGCAGCGTTACCATGATGTTATTTCTTCATTTGGAGGTAAAACCTCTTATGACGCTGACAACCGTCCTTTACTTGTCATGCGCTCTAATCTCTGGGCATCTGGCTATGATGTTGATGGAACTGACCAAACGTCGTTAGGCCAGTTTTCTGGTCGTGTTCAACAGACCTATAAACATTCTGTGCCGCGTTTCTTTGTTCCTGAGCATGGCACTATGTTTACTCTTGCGCTTGTTCGTTTTCCGCCTACTGCGACTAAAGAGATTCAGTACCTTAACGCTAAAGGTGCTTTGACTTATACCGATATTGCTGGCGACCCTGTTTTGTATGGCAACTTGCCGCCGCGTGAAATTTCTATGAAGGATGTTTTCCGTTCTGGTGATTCGTCTAAGAAGTTTAAGATTGCTGAGGGTCAGTGGTATCGTTATGCGCCTTCGTATGTTT
>NZ_CDHP01000067.1:0-28450 GCF_900002895.1 Ercella succinigenes
TTTATTATCCTTCCATTTAGGAAATTTATTATTTAAATACTTGAATGCACTATCAAGAAAGTCAATTGATAATAAATTAGTTTTATTTTTCTTAATTACATTAAGCCTGGCAAAAATATGGTGAGTACATAAGTACTCTATTTCCATGTAGTAATCATCATATATTCCGTTATCTAAAAAAAATTTTTGCAAAAAATCACAAGCATCAAATATATCAAATATTGATTGATTTAAACTTCCAGTTATCGAGCCTTCACGCTGAATTATATAATTATATAATGGCTCATCTATGACACTTATTTTGTCAGCTCTGTAAATTATTCCATAGATAACCGCATCATCTTCAAAAGTTTTCCCAGAAGGAAATTTTATGTCTTCGAACAAATGCTTTTTATACATCTTATTCCACAAATATGGCTTTATGGTACACAGTACAGCAGGATTTTGTTTTGCATTTTTATTAAATAATTCTGGATTATCATAGTGTACTTCGATTATTTTTCCCTGATTAATGCTTCCGTCATCTCTTAAATATATTTTTTTATACCCACAAATAACAACGTCTGCCGAGTCTTCTATAGCTTTATTATACATTTTATGTATCATATCGGGATCTAAAAAATCATCTGAATCCACAAAAAAAATAAATTTACCTTTGGCTTTTTCTAATCCTAAATTGCGTGAATCTGCAACCCCACTATGTTTCTTATGAAATATTTTAATAATTCCTAAATGCTTTTCCGCAAAATTTTCAGCAATTTCATACGTCGAATCTTCTGAACCATCATCTATTAATATAATTTCATATTTGCTTTTTTCTACACTCTGATTTAGAATGCTTGTAAGGCATTTATCTAAATATTCTTCAACATTATAAGTGGGAACAATAATTGATATTTCTGGAGAATACATATGCATAACCTCTGAAAATTATTAAAATAATCCCTTATCGTGTTATTTTCAATCCCTGCTAAATAAATCTCTTGTATAAACTTTTCCCTTAACATCCATTAGATCATCGCTAAGTCTGTTAGCTACAATTACATCAGAAATCTGCTTGAACTTGTCAAAGTTTCTTATAACTTCTGAATTATAGAAATTGTCTTCTTTCAAAGCAGGTTCATATACAATTACTTTTATGCCTTTTGCCTTGATTCTTTTCATTACGCCTTGTATGGCTGACTGACGGAAATTATCTGAATCCATTTTCATAGTTAATCGATGTATACCTACAATTTTGGGTTTACGCTTCAAGATCATTTCTGCTATATGATCTTTTCTTGTTCTGTTTGCGTCTACTATAGCAGACATAATGTTTTGTGGTACATCAGCATAATTTGCCAGAAGTTGTTTTGTATCCTTTGGTAAGCAATATCCACCATAACCGAATGAAGGGTTATTATAATGACTGCCTATTCTCGGGTCAAGCCCTACGCCTTCTATGATTTGCTTGCTATCCAGACCTCTTATTTCTGCATAAGAATCAAGTTCATTAAAATAAGCAACTCTTAGTGCCAGATATGTATTGGCAAAAAGTTTGATTGCTTCAGCTTCTGTTGAGTCTGTGAACAATACAGGAATATCTTCCTTGATAGCTCCTTGAACTAATAAACTGGCAAATTTTTCTGCTCTTTGTGATTTTTCGCCTACAACTATTCTGGAAGGGTAGAGATTATCGTAAAGAGCTTTACCTTCTCTTAAAAATTCAGGCGAAAAAATTATATTATCAGTCTGGAATTTTTCTCTAACTGATTCCGTATATCCAACAGGTACTGTTGATTTAATAATCATTAATGCTTTTGTGTTCATTGAAATAACATCATTGATTACTGCTTCTACTGATGTAGTATCAAAATGATTCTGCTTGGGATCATAGTTTGTGGGAGTTGAAATGATGATTATATCAGCATCCTGATAAGCTTCCCTTTTATCAGATGTAGCAATCAGGTGAAGATCTTTGTGTTTTAGATATTTTTCTATATCTGCATCAATAATCGGAGATTGTTTATTATTAATCAAATCAATTTTTTCTGGCAATATATCGTATGCTGTTACATTATTATTTTGTGCCAGAAGTATTGCGTTAGACAATCCTACATAACCTGTCCCGGCTATTGTTATTTTCAATTTATCTGCCTCCCTGATTTTACAATCATTGCTAAAGTAAAATTATTTGCTGCTAAAAACCTTTTTTTACTAAATAAAATAACTGCCGAGTATTTATTCACCTATTATTTTTATCAGCACTCTTTTAGCTCTTCTACCGTCAAATTCTCCGTAAAAGATCTGCTCCCAGGTGCCAAAGTCAAGACTGCCATTTGTTATTGCTACAACTACTTCCCTGCCCATTACGGTGCGTTTTAGATGGGCATCGGCATTATCTTCATAACCATTATGATCGTATTGGCTATATGGTTTTTCTGGAGCCAGTTTTTCAAGCCATCTTTCAAAATCACGATGCAAGCCGCCTTCATTGTCATTAATAAAAACACTGGCAGTTATATTCATGGCATTTACAAGCACCAAGCCTTCTTTGACACCGCTTTCTGCCAGACATCTTTCAACATCTGGGGTTATGTTTACAAAACCACGTCTCGAAGGAATATTAAAAGTTAATTCTTTGCGATAGCTTTTCATTTTTAAGTCTCCCTTTTTTTAACTTTTACCTACAATACTATATCATATTTTGCTGAAAAGTATCACTTCTTAATCATTTTCTGTAACAAAAAAAAGCTGACAAGAATCAGAACAATAAATAATGATTCTTTGACCAGCTTTTTAATTATTTGTCACAATAGATTATTGAAAAATATACTAAAAACTAATTTGTAATTTTATAAGACTATAGTTGATAACTTTTTGTTTAAACTTCTTTTCTAAAATCTGAAATTTAATGATTGCCGAAAACTTTTGCCAATGTCTTGGCGATAGCCCCGCCTAAGGTCATACTTACAGCTGCTTCTATTACCGCATTAAAGGTTATAAGCACACCCAGTATGGCAATTATATTTTCACCAAAGCTGCGCAAGAATTCACTGTTGCCAAAAAATAGTATAAGTGCACCCACAAACAAGGCTGTATTGATAACAGCACCACTTAGGGCAGAGACGGCATATGACCAGATCTTGGTTTTGTCTCTTTTTGCCAGCGCATTATAAATATGACCTACAGCATAACCCATTAATATTCTTGGTATCATAGTCATAATAAAAGTATAGAACGGATTGATACTCATTAAGGTTGTGCCGAAAACGTCCAGTCCGAAACACTGGGCAAAGCTGGTTGCGCCAAAAACACCGCCAAGAAAAGCACCATAGCGGGGGCCGTTGATAATTGCTCCGATAACGACGGGAATTGTCAGGAAAGTAATTGATACGGCTCCGATTCTAAGATAGCCAAGCGGGGTGAAAGCCATGAGAATAAGAATCGCTGACAGTATGGCCGTCTGTACCATCTGCAGGGTTTTGTTCGAGCTCGATTGAGCTGATACACCGGGAAGCTGATTCCCTGTTTTAGTAAAAATATTCATTTTTCTTGCTCCTTTCGCTGTCGCCTTGTTAAAACAAGTGCAACGCTATACGGTTTATATTTATCAAAGCCTTCTTGTAATACTTCGTCTAATGTTATTGCCTCTTATTTTGCTTTTTGCTTGATAGATCAACTAAGCTGAACAGGAGGTCAATACATTGTCAGTCATATTAAATTAGGCTCTAATATCCTAGATCTAATACAGACCCTGAATATTGTCTAAATGGATACTTGAACAGCTTTTAAAAACTGCTTTAATAACCACCTTACACCTACTTTATACCCTCTTTGAACTTATTAAGTCAAGTCAACCAAGACAGTAAGCTTGTTATTCGTCTAATTGTGTAACAAGCCCGGAAATTTAGCGATATAAGCTGTGAAAATTAGCAAATCAAATCGGTATAATCTTTATGAATTTCAAATATTTCATCGGCGTTTTTTATTCAAACTATATATTTTACAAAGACCGATTAACGTCAAGTCATTTTTATAGTCTATTTTATGTCTATCTTTCATATAAGGTAAAACTCGATCGGCAAGACTGCCTGTGGCAATTACTTGCAGGCTTTCTGTTTCCCATTTGGCAGCTATCTGATCAAGTAGCCCTTCTATCATGGCGGCATGTCCATAAATTATTCCGCTAGTCATTGAATCAACAGTGTTTCTACCCAGCAGTTTTCCCGGAGCCTCTAAAGCTATGGGCGGCAGCTCGGCAGCATTACTTGATAATGCATCAAGTGATGTACTTATACCAGGACATATTATAACGCCGCTCAATTCACCTTTTTCGTTAATTCCTGTGAGCGTGGTTGCTGTACCTATGGCCAAAATAACAAGAGGTGGGCGGGCAAGAGACAATGCTGCAACTGAATCAGCTACTATATCAGCTCCTAGCTGAGACGGGATTTCTGTTTTGATATTAAGACCATTTTTTACCCCTGGCCCAATCATCAATGGTTTTACCTTCATTATTTTTTCTATAGCTTTTTTTATAGTATTATTTAAAGGTCTTACTACGGAAGAAATTATTGAGCCTTTTATTTCTTCCGGCACAAAATTGTGCATAGCAAAAATACCATTAAGCAAAATAGCATACTCGTCTGCGCTTCGTGCAACGACTGATGACAATTTCCCTGTAAAAAGCAGCTTTTTACCGGCAAAAACACCTATTGTTATGCTAGTGTTGCCTATATCACAGGCAAACAGCATTGATTCTTCCTCATTTGGCAGGAAAGTATTTATATTGTCTATATTTTTACTCATATGAAGTTCTCCTCTTATAATTGTTTTATAGACCTGTCTTAACTTTCTTAATTGGGCCGGTTGATATTTTTTGAAATCATTATACAATTTTGATAATGTTTATTATACTACTTCCACCACAGAATTAGTGATGAACCTTTTGCGGGTGTCCCCTATCTCTGTTTTGCCATTATAACCAAAACAACAAGTCAAATTTCATAGTGATGTCACATATACTATCAATTGCACTTATAGTAAAATTAATATGTTCGATTAAAGAAACTTGTATCTTCTAACAAGAATATTTTGATCCGCATCTGAATCAGTCATTGCATTGTTTTAATCATCAGCTGGAGGTTAATATGAGTGTGAAAGTCAGTATGCCGCGCATCATCAAGCAGTATTATCTTGGAGAAAAACCTGCTAAAGTCAAACAGGAAGATCTGTCATATGTCCCGGTAGCACTTGGTCATGCAAGCATAAGTCTTAGACAATCGTCAACAGGCATCAGCAAAATCAGGGAATGTTTCCATATTTCAACAATTAGAGATGAAATTCTAACAGTTAACTGGAAAAAGGCTTATGATATAGATATAGAGCTGTCTTGTCTTGCTGATGAACCTCTTGGCAGTATAAATTATCATGAGTTGCCGGAAGCAGCCTCATTTGCAAAAAATTATGATCTATGGAAAAAGGATTATGCTAATTGGCTTTACAAAAGCCAGTCTCTTACTTTATTTCAAAACAAAGCATTAAAGCTCATTTCTGAACCAGGACAGTCTAAACATGATTTTGAGAAAAAATTAAAAGATGCTGCTAATAAAAAACATCAAGAAGAGTTATCAAAAGTGGATAGTGAATATAATAGTAAAATAGAGACTGCTAAAGAGAGATTACGTAAATCAGAACAAGCATTAAGCAGGGAAAAGCAACAGGCACGTCATCAGGGTTTTCAAACTTTTATTTCTTTTATTTCAACAATTTTGAGTTCTATAATCGGCAAAAAAAAGCTGAACAGTTCTTCTTTAAGTAGAGCAACAACAACGGCTCGTGGCGCCAGCAGAACGGTAAAAGAGCATTCTGACATTGCAAGGGCAAAAGAAACTGTGCAGGCAAATGAAGATAGATTATCAAAACTCGTTTCTGAATATGATCAGGCAAAAGAAAAGCTTATCGATAAAAAAGATAATGAATATCTGTCAATTGAAGAACTGATTTTGCGTCCTTCTAAACAGCATATCAATGTCAAAGTTATGGCTTTTGTCTGGTGTCTTCACCAACGAGGCAGTGATGGACACTGGCATCCGGTGATTAAAAACAGAATTTAGCGCTTATGAGTTTTTCTCCTGTTATTTGTTAAATAAACTATTTAAGAAAAGGTTAAGTTTGTTGTTGAAAAAACAACTTGCACATTTAACTATAATAAAGTATCATATGATACTACACAGGCGGTGATAATTTGCTAGATTTAGATAAAGAAATAGACAAAATTCTTGTTGATATGCGATCTGCTATAAAGCAAAAGAAGATCATACCTGTTGATAGAAAGAAAAATATAGATACTCTGTCTAGGCTTGGAATAACATGGAAAGATGCTTTGCTGGAAATTCAATCTTTGTCACGTGAGCACTATCACTCTGGTCCAATGGAAGATAGAAACAAGCCATCTGAAGACAAATTATGGGTTTTCAAAAAAAGAGTTTTTGGTGATCAAATATACATCAAATTCAAAATCGAGTATTCGAAAAGCGGGCATATAAAAATAGTAAGTTTTCATCTAAATGATAGTTTCTAGTAATTAAGAACCTGGAAACCTTTATTTGGCGAAAGGGGTTAAGGAAATGAATAAAAAATTGTTTTGTACCAAATGTGGTGAAGAAAGAGAATATGAAATAAAAAAAGAAAAAGAATCATATCCAGTAAGGAATGAAATGACAGAAATCGATGCTAAAGTTACATATTGTAAAGAATGCAACACTCAGATTTGGAATGATGAAATTGAAGATAAAAATTTAGAATCTGCATACCGCAAATATAGAGAAAAAAACAATCTCTTACAACCAGAAGAAATAAAGATGATTAGGGATAAATATAATTTATCACAATCTTTGTTTGCTAAAATCCTTGGTTTTGGCGAAAAAACAATAACACGGTATGAAAACGGCAGCATTCAAGATGTAGCGCAAAATAACCTAATAGAACTTGCTAGTTATCCAGAAGTATTCGAATTATTATTACAAAAAGGGAAAAATCATTTATCATCCAGCGATTATGATAGAATTATGCAGAGTATAAGGAGCTATAAATTTCAATTCAAAATCGAAAAAAAATATTTATTCACAAAAAAACCCCCTTATCAATATGAAAATATAAGTAAACAGTTTGGAGGTCGTAATTATGTCAGCTAATAGCTGTTTGCAATTTAATGGATATTCTGTTAATACAATTGAATTCAAATTAACAAATGATTTCCCAGAAAATATTGAATTGCAAATCGATCCTGAATTCAGTGTAGATTTGCAAGAAAACAAAAAAGAAAAGGACAACTATAAAGTATCACTTTCTTTTTTATTAGAGTCTACAATCGAAAAACCTTTACCGTTCAGTATTAAAGTTCAAATGACTGGTGATTTTTCATTATGTGAGGAAACAAATACTGAAATATCGCAAGAAATACTAATAAGGGAAAATACCATTGCTATCATGTTTCCTTTTTTACGTTCGATTATTGCTTCTCTTACTACAACAGCAAATATTCCACCATTGATTCTACCTATTATTAATATTGCTAATGCCTTTAAAGATGATATTTTGTAGTATTATAATGTAATCATGCAAAAAGTTATTTTTCTTGTTGATATGAATGCTTTTTTCATAGCTTGTGAGATGTCAAGATTCCCATCCTTAAAGGGTATTCCGGCCGCAGTTGCTGGTGATCCTCAAAATCGAACGGGAATTATTTTGGCGGCAAATTACGATGCCCGTAAATTTGGTGTTAAAACGGCTATGACTGTTAATGAGGCAAAAAAATTATGTAGCCATATAGTACTTGTTCCACCTGATCATGATTTTTACCAGTACAAATCAAATCAAGTAATGGAATTGCTATCAAATTTTACTCCTGTTATTGAAGAGAACAGTATCGATGAGGCATGGCTTGATATGACAGGATGCGAGGGCATTTGGGGCAAACCTGTACAGGCGGCAACAGAAATAATGCAGCAGATAAAAGAACAGCTTGATCTATGGTGCTCTATAGGTATTTCAGAGAATAAATTTCTTGCCAAAATGGCTTCTGAAATGAAGAAACCACTTGGGATTACCGAATTATGGCTAAGTGACATAAGTACAAAATTGTGGCCGCTGCCGGTAGGATCAATGTATGGAGTTGGCGGCAAAACAGCCGATAAACTAGCTGGTTATGGTATTAAGACGATTGGCGATCTGGCAAAAGTCGATCGCAATTTTTTGGTAAAAACATTTGGTAAAAGTGGTGATATTATTTATCAGCATGCTCATGGTATTGACATTGATCCGGTCATCGGCCGCAGTGCTGATAGTATGAAATCAATTGGCAGAGCTACTACTTTATCTGAAGACGCTTATGAACCGACTCAAATCCGCTCTATTTTTATGGATCTGGCCGAGGATGTCTGCCGTACAGCCAGAAAGCACGATAAAAAAGGGCATACAGTTAGAATTACTCTGAAATATACGGATTTTACGACAATTACAAGACAAACATCTATGCCCTCTTCAAATTCAGGCTATGAGCTTTTTAAGTATGGCTATGAACTTTTGCAGGCTAACTGGAATAGCTGCAAACCAGTCAGGCTTGTTGGCATAACATTGTCTGGTTTTGAAAGCAATATCTCCGACCGTCAGATTTCTTTTTTTGATGAGAATGCAAAAACTGATAGAGATAATAATTTAAAATCTGATTTCGGTATACACTCTGATGCTCTTGATCAGGTAATGGATAAAATCAAAGATAAGCATGGTAATGATATTGTCACACGCGGATCTCTTTTAAATCTAAAAAACAACTCAAAAAAAGAAAAACGAGATAAATAAGGATTTATTTGACTCTCTCCATAGCTAAAGCAAGGCTTTTTACGACACTATCGATAAAAAACCCCTGGTAAAGAGCCTTTGGAGCAAACATTACCAGGGGTTATATCTCTACTGATGGGTGGGCTTGTTAGCCCGAATCCGAATGTCAATCAGTCAATATTCCTAATTATTCAGGAAACATGTTCTGATCTGTGATCAAGTATCATTGGTAGAATCTGCTCTGGTTCCATTCCCAAAACTAAAGCAAATTCATTATTGATCAAGGCTTCGGCGTTCTTCTTAAATTCTGTGTCCTGTGCAGATAATTTTTTGCCTTGCTCTTCAAGGTCTGCCTGTCTCTGATTCAAAACCTTTATCATCATTAGAAGTTCATGCTGGTCGCCATTTTGTAAAATCTGACCATAAGTGGCTTTTCTTGCTTGATTATCACTAATCCATTCAGGTGTTTCATCAGGCATTTCTTCAAGTAAAGAAAGCACCTTATCACGCTTAAGCAGCTTACGCATCTGAATATCGCATTTGTCAGCAGGTGCATAAATAGTCGAGCTCCTTGAATTCAAAGGATTCAGAACATAATATTCACGTTCTGTGCCTCCGCCAAAATTCTCAATACGTTTATCCAAAACCTGACAAACACCATTAGAGCCAAATACTACATAATCATTGATCTGATACATTAAAATACCCCCAAGGTCTGATAATTCTGAACGCATTAAGCTCTGATCAGAATTATTCTGTACTTAAATAATCGCTTTCCTTTTGAAACCTTAAACAGTTTAATCTTAGATGTTGCCGGCAAAAGCAGAGAGCCAAATTACAGAGTAGTGTCCGAAAAAATATTTTCGGAGAAATTCAGCGATCCTAATGAATTTTTCAATCCATCTTTTCTGCTTTGTTAGTCATATTTCACGATGACACACAGTCAGCAACTCGACGGGAACATGCTAGTGTCTATTATAACACATTTTTGCGCAAATAGCACGCGCAATTAAGTTTGTGTTTTTACGGTTTAAGAAAACAAAATTTTTTGTGAGTAATTCCTAAATAATCAATAATATGATATTCTTTCCTTTGCAGTTTACTGAAAACAAACAAGAAGGCTAATTGTAGTTGCAGCTATTGTCATTTAGCACCGCAAATTAATCAACCTACGGAGAATGGAAGGATGGAAATCATGGAAAAAAAACAATTTAACAGATTAATTCCTGTTATTGCAGGGATTTGCATTCAATTATGTCTTGGGACAGCCTATATATGGGGAGTCTTTCAAGTTGAGGTTATTGAGCTTTTTGGCTGGTCGCAGGCAACAGCTGCTCTTCCCTTTTCACTTCTGATATTTTTTATGTCTGTCGGTTGTTTTGTCGGCGGCAGAGTTCAAGACAAATTCAGCCCTAGACCTGTCATCATGTTTGGTGGACTGGTTCTGGGATTAGGGTTTATTTTGGCATCTTTTACAACAGCCGATCGTCCTTGGTGGATTTGGTTAACCTACGGAGTTATCGGCGGTTTTGGTATGGGTACTACATATACAAGTACAATTGCTTGCTGTCAAAAGTGGTTTCCAGACAAGAGAGGCCTTATCACCGGTTGTATCGTTTCAGCACTTGGTTTTGGTGGAATCGTATTCACAAATGTTGCTACACCACTAATAAAATCACGTGGTGTTCTGGAAACTTTTATCTGGCTTGGTCTGATTTTTGTTGTCGTATCATTAATAGGTGCGCAGTTCATTAAAAATCCGCCAGCTGATTTCAAACCAAGTGGCTGGGTACCAAATAGCGCTCAAAATTCAGATCAGATGCAATTTACTCCTGGTGAAGCTATCAAAACGAAACAGTTTCATCTTGTTTCAATAACACTGATGCTGGCATGTGCTGCCGGCTTCATGGTTATTCCTTTTGCCAAAACAATCGGAATAGCAGGAGGAATTCCTGCTGAGACAGCAACCATAGGCGTAATGATAATTTCTCTATTCAATTCTGCCGGAAGGCTTTTCTGGGGTTGGTTCTCCGATAAAATAGGGCGCAAAAGAACTGTTCTGGTATTACTGGTACTTGCCGGAAGTTCTATTCCCTTCCTTATCTTGGCAGAATCTTATTTGATTTTTGCGATCATAGCTTTGGTTGCTTTCTCCTATGGCGGTTTCCTTGGAGTTTTCCCTTCCCTTACTGCCGATTATTTTGGGGTAAAAAATGTTGGAGCTAACTATGGCCTGGTCTTGCTAGGTTTTGGTTTTGGCTCAATTATCTTTACATATATCGCCGGAATTTTCCGAGATTCCGGTAATTTCGGCACAGCTTTTATAATTGCTTCCATCTGCTCTTTTGCCGGTGCAGTGATTTTCCTTTTCCTCAAATCACCACGTCAAAAACAGGCTGTCACTAAGCAACTATAATTCCAACAACAAATACCCTTGTGCGGTAACAAGTACCGCACAAGGGTAATATCAATTTTTTCAAATATTTTTACCTAAGGATATTTTAAGAGATTTTTCTTTATATTCTCATCTGAAGTTTAATTATAGTTCTGCCAGCACTTCGTCAATTGCCGATTGCAAAACCACGTCTTTGCTTATTTCTTCAGTAGTTGATTCGCTTTTGGCAGCCATTTTGGCCTCTTCTGCTTCCATTTCTTTTGCCGCCTCAACTATCCATTTAATTGCTGTCCCTTCTGGAATAATTCTTGTGTCGATGCAAAGGTCAAACCATCCTGTTTCTTTGCTTTTTATACCATAGAAGGTTTGAAGGAAACTGCTTCTGACACGGTCACTTTGCTTGATTAATTCACCTGCTTTTGCCGGATCTTCAAGATCATGCTCTGTCATAATATTTTTTATTCTTTTCTCAAGAGGAGTTTTTATACATACATTAACTACATCATTATATTCGTGCAATACGGCAAAAGCGCCTCGTCCAACAATAACACAATTGCCTCTTCTAGCAAAAGCAAGTATTGTTTTATTTAACATTTCTACTATTCTTGTTTTCTCAGAGTCGAATCTTCCCCAGATGCCATGTTCTGTACTGTACATCTCGTCAAAGGCAACCATGCCATATTTGACAAGCACTTCCTCAATTACATCCTTGTTTACTAACTGATATCCTAACTCTTTTGCAACCTGCCTGCTGATCTGATCTCCATCGCTTCCAAACTCTCTGGAAAAAGTTATTACTGACATAATAAAGCTCCTTTCTTTTGCTTGCTATCGTCGTAATCTCAAAACTCCAGTTTCTCTTGTGAAGCCACTTTATTATTGATATATATCTTACCTTCTTTATACCGATTATATCATTGAAAAACTGTAACATTTGTAAATTAATTATTTCGCTTTGTAGTATTATCTTCTTAATTTTTCTTAATTCATATATTATTTGATAGTTAAAACGTTATTATTATTGTAAAATATCGAAAAACAAGTTTTTAGCTCAAGAAAGGATTTTTGTGAAAAAAATTAATTTGTTTTTGTTAGCGGCTGTGTTATTGATAAGTCTGTTTGTATATGCAGGCTTCTTTAGGTCTGGCTCAGATGAAAATTTCTTACCTGTTAGTTATTTTGAAGATTTGAATTCTCAGTACACGATAGACGATTTTATTAATACAGACCATTCCGCTTCATTTACTAAGACTGACAAAACAAGGGTTGCTTTAGGTAATAATGATTCTACCTGGTGGTTTGAGATTCTACCTGATAATCTGGACACAGCTTTAACCAATCAAGCTGCAAATTCTGATTTTTATTTTGTGGTAAATAATCAGGTGGTCAAAAATGTGACTGTTTTTTTGCCGTTAAATGATGGCAATTACATCGGCAAAAATAGCGGCTGGGGGTATG
Source organism: Ercella succinigenes (assembly GCF_900002895.1). Classification (NCBI taxonomy): domain Bacteria; kingdom Bacillati; phylum Bacillota; class Clostridia; order Eubacteriales; family Oscillospiraceae; genus Ercella; species Ercella succinigenes. The sequence goes on from NZ_CDHP01000067.1 coordinate 12,677, forward strand.
AAGGCAAACTGGACAGTGACCTTTATCCTCAACAGGCTTTCTGGATTGATAAAGACATTGATTGGACAAACCCGATATATGTAAGAATAAATTCTCCTTATTCACATAATTATTCTTTTGAAATATTATCGAGAGACGATTTTTCCAGACGCAGTATAAGAGCAATGTTCTTTACTGGTATGATGCTGGGTACGATTCTTGCTATGATCATTTATCAGATAATAACGTTTTTCAGACTAAAACAACTGCGGCATCTTTTGTTTTCGGTCTTTATGCTTTTTATCGTCATTTACCAGCTTATTTTGCTTGGACTTATGCGCGTTATTTTTGTCGGCAGACTTTATTTTTTAACTGGATATGGAGTTCATGCCGCCTTGATTATGATATTATCAGGAGCTTTTTTTGCCACTTCTTATTTTGCCGACAAACCGGGATTTGCCAAAATCAAGAAAATTCTAAATTTCATAATTTCTCTTGCTGTTCCTGGAATCATTTTGATTTTCTCTGGACTAAGAGTAGCAGGAAATGTATATGCTTATTTCTATGCTTTTTTTGCCTCCCTAATTGTTATGGCAATTGCGATTAACTATATTCGAAAAAGGGACAAAGAATCTATCTATTTTTTGATTGGTTGGATATTCCTGATCATTACGGCAGCTGTTTCTTTCTTGAAAATGTCTGGAATTATCGCTAATAACGCTGTTAGTTCTAATATCGCCTGGGTTGCTGTAGCCTTGCAGTCAGTTATTTTTAATATTGCTTTAATTGATCATGTCAAAAACCTTGATCAGGCAGTTAATTGTGATACTCTGACAGGAGCAGGTTCAAGATCAGCCGGGATTGAATCGCTGACATTTGCTTTTGCCAATTTTAAAGATACAGGCAAAAGCCCCGCTATTATTTCTATAGATTTTGACAATTTTAAAGCCATCAATGATGTAAATGGTCATGATTTTGGTGATGAAGTTTTGATCGAGGTCAGGAAGGCAATCAGCAATGTGATACGCCATACAGATAGTTTATATCGCTGGGGCGGAGATGAATTCATCCTTCTTTGTGACAATATAGAACCGGAAAATGCAAATGAATTATGCTGCAAAATACTGCAAAGCGTTAGAAATACAAGTTCTACTATGGGTTCTAATGACGTAAATATTTCGATTTCTATGGGCATATCCTTCTTTCACACAAGCGATTATGATTATAAAGATGCGTTAAAAAGATCTGACAAAGCATTATATATTTCCAAAAGTCAGGGAAAAAACCGCTCAACATATATTGGTGATTAAAGTGCATTTATGATGTCAAAAACAAAAACATCTGCAAACTTTTCATCATATCTATTGTTAAATTTACATATTGCTTTTTTCATGCTAGAATTCAATTATAATTTAATAGTTCTAACCGAATCAGAAAAACCTTATCCGAGCTCATATTTCTAAGGCTTTTGTGGGTTATGAATGTGAGCCGCCGGGTGTTACTGGAAACGGTATCGCCTTCCGTATTGAAAAGGATTTGGCATCAGTTTTATGCTTGTGCAAATAATTTGAAACGGGAGGAAATTTTATGTTCGGATTTCAAGGAAAAATTCTAAGGGTAGATCTTTCAACAGGAAATTGGAAAACAGAAGAACTTGATGAAGCTATTGCCAGAAAATTTGTAGGCGGTCGTGGTTTGGGCACCTGGATAATGACCAATGAGGTCGATCCGGGTGTTGATGCATTAAGTCCAGAAAACAAGCTTATCATGATTACAGGGCCATTAACGGCAACCCCTACTCCAACAGGAGGACGCTACATGGTCGTTACCAAGTCGCCGCTTACCGGAACAATTGCATCGTCAAATTCTGGTGGTTACTGGGGTGCAGAACTAAAAATGGCAGGCTATGATCTGATTATTTTTGAAGGCAAATCCGAAAAACCAGTTTATCTTGTTATTGAAGACGACAAGATTGAATTGAGAGATGCTGCTCATTTATGGGGTAAACTTGTTTCTGAAACAACTTCTGTTATTGAGAAAGAAACCGTTGCTAAAACCAAAGTCCTAACTATAGGTCCGGCAGGAGAGTCCTTGTCAAAAATCGCAGCAGTAATGAATGATGTCTCTCGTGCTGCTGGTCGTTCTGGAGTCGGTGCTGTTATGGGCTCAAAAAATCTGAAAGCAATTGCTGTTCGTGGTACCGGCAAGGTTAAAATTGCAGATGAGGCCAAATTAAAAGAAGTAGTAAAAATCTGTACTGCCAAGATAAAAGAAAACGGTGTCACAGGCCAGGGTTTGCCTGCTTATGGTACTGCTGTATTAGTTAATATTATTAACGAAAACGGCGTCTTCCCTACCAATAATTTCCAGACAGCCCAGTTCCCTCAGGCAGAAAGCATCAGTGGTGAAGCTTTGGCAGAAAAATATCTTACCAAAAAAGATCCCTGTTATCGTTGTCCTATAGCCTGTGGCAGATATTGTAAAGTTGATGATATTGAAGGTGGCGGACCTGAATATGAAACTATCTGGGCTTTTGGTGGCGATTGTGGTGTTTCTGATCTTCCTTCCGTTATAAAAGCCAACTACTGGTGTAATGAATATGGTCTTGATACTATTTCTGCTGGTGCAACCATAGCAGCTGCAATGGAATTATATCAGCGAGGCATGATAAAAGAAGAAGAATTAGATGGAGTATCTCTAGAATTCGGAAATAATGAAGCAGTCATTGAGTGGACAAAACGTATGGGACAAAGAAAAGGTCTCGGAGATAAAATGGCAGAGGGATCTTATCGCATGGCTGACAGTTACGGAATGGCTGAACTGTCAATGTCGGTCAAAAAACAAGAATTGCCGGCATATGATCCACGGGCAATCCAGGGACAAGGGTTACAATACGCAACATCCAACCGTGGTGGTTGTCATGTACGAGGCTATCTCATCTCTCCTGAAATAATCGGCATGCCAGAAAAACTTGATCGTTTCTCAATCGAGGGGAAAGCACAATGGGCAAAAATATTCCAGGATCTTACAGCCTTGATTGATTCGACCGGACTTTGCTTATTTACCTCTTTTGCCATGGGTGCTCAGGAATATGCAGATATGCTTAATGCAACCTTGGGAACTGAATTGACTGCAGATGATGCTCTAGCTGCCGGAGAAAGAATCTGGAATATTGAAAGACTTTTCAATCTGGGAGCAGGTATTGATCCTTCACAAGACACTTTGCCAAAAAGACTATTAGAAGATCCTATTCCTGAAGGACCTTCTGTAGGAAACATAACGCAACTTTCCAAAATGCTTCCTCAATACTATGAGTTGAGGGGCTGGGGCAATGACGGCATTCCTCAAAAAGAAAGATTAAATACACTGGGGCTTTAAGACCGTTAGAATATTAGACTTTAAGAATACTGGTAAAAAACAGTTCTGGATCAGATGACTATTTTTCAAATCTGGGATTTTGATGCTGGTAATGATTAAAATTTGCAGGACAGGTATTTTATATGCTAAAAAAAGTCTATCTTGAGCTTACTGATAAATGTAATCTTAATTGCATCATGTGTTATCGTCAGACTTGGTCTGGCATCGCTCGAGATATGGATTATTTGCTTTTACAAAAATGCATTAATCAAATCAAAGAAATTAAAACAATTGAACACATTGTACTTGGAGGGGTCGGTGAGCCAGCCATCGCCCCTACAATTTTAAATGTATTGGATCAGCTTCAGGACAAATACCTTACAATTACCACCAATGGTACAAGAGATGATGACGAATTTATAAAAAAACTTATTTCTACAACAAATCAGATCGTCATATCCATGGATGGATCATCAGAAAATTTTGAAAAAATCAGAGGATTCTCCATGCAAAAAGTTTTGGATTTTATAGATAAGATCAACTTGATTAAAACACAAAAATTTCCTGTTATTGTTTTTCAAATGACATTACGACAAGATAACGCAGAGGATCTTGCTGATTTAATTAAACTAGCCGCTAAGAAAAAAGTAGATAAAGTAATTATTTCTCACCTTTCCCCAGCCAATGAATATGATAGCAAGCAAATTATGTATACAAGGTATGAGAATATAGCCGGAAAAGCATTAGCTGGCAAAATCAACCTGCTTTCGTATCGTTATGGTATTGAAGTTGTAATACCCGCCATGGAACTAAAAACAGAAAGGCATTGTCGTTTTGTAGATGATAACTCTATGATAATTCGAGCTGACGGTAAAATAGCTCCTTGCTACAGACTGTCCCATAACGGCACAGAATGGGTCTTTGGCAGAAAAAAAGAAACCAATGCTCATTTTTTCGGTGATATTTCATCTGAAAATATTGAAGAAATCTGGCGAAAAACTGAATTTAAAATTTTCCGTAATTTAATCAGAAATCAAAATTACCCTTCATGCATAGACTGTGGTCTTGTGGAAGGATGTGATATGGTAAGAAATACACAGATTGATTGCAATAGCAATATGCCTTCCTGCGGGGATTGCCTTTGGGCAAGAAATTTCATATATTGTATTTAATACCATTAGAAAGCTGAGGATTGTCACATGTTGATTGAAATCAGGTTATTTGCCACATTAAGAGAAAATCGCGGTAAAATCATCTATGGACATTGCAATGAAGGCTGCACAGGGATGGATTTGATGAATCAGATTGATATTAGTCGCGAGCAAATAGCAATTTTCCTCATTAATGGACGTGATGGAGATTTAGATCGTCCGTTAAAAGAAAATGATGTTATTTCTGTTTTCCCTCCAGTTGGAGGCGGTTGATCTACAAATTACATATTACTTCTTTTCTGCGAACTTCCTCCTGTCCTCCCGTTGGAATTAGTTAATCTGCAAGAGGTATCTGTTTTATGGTTGATAATAATCAGAATAATGGTCGCTCCGAAAGATATACAAGAAATGGCCGAGTCATATCCTCAGATGATCAGGCACTGTTAAAACAAAGCAGCGTATGTGTTGTAGGTTGTGGAGGTCTTGGCGGTCATGCCATAGAATTGCTTGCAAGGGCAGGCATAGGTTCTATAACTGTTGTTGATGGTGATCAGTTTGAAATTTCTAATTTAAATCGCCAATTGCTCTCATTGGAAACAAATATCGGGCAAAACAAAGCTGTTTGTGCAGGCAAAAGAATAAATGAAATTGATCATTCTTTGCAGGTCAATATATATGATCGCTTCCTTAATGAAGAAAATGCTTCTGAAATATTATCAGGACATACTGTAGTAATAGACGCACTTGATAATATTCCTACAAGATTAATCCTCGAAGATATTTGCAACAAGTTACAAATACCGCTTATACACGGTGCAATTGCCGGCTGGTACGGGCAGATTACAACAATTTTGCCCGGCAATAAGACATTGAGCAAAATGTATAAATCAAATCTAAAACATGGTGAAGAAAGAAATCTAGGCAACCCCTCTTTTGCCCCATCTTTAATTGCTTCTTTTCAAGTAGCTGAAACAATTAAACTCATCACCAAAAAGGGTGACTTGCTGTCTAACAAACTATTATTTGTAAATTGTCTGGAAAATGAATTTGATATTCTGAATCTAAAATAAATATAGGTGTAGATTCGGATGTAGATGTATATATATCTACATCTATGTCTATCTATATAATGCCAAAGCTAAATTATTTGTGGTTAAGCTTTTAGTACAGACATACCGTAACTTCAATTACCATATTTGAAGCTATCTTGTGAGAGTTTTTTTTAATTGCTATAATCCGATTAGTTGTAAAAGAGGTGATTGTAGTGAATCCAGATAAAATGATTTGTCCCTGCAAAAAAGTTACAAAAGGTGATATTTTGAAGGCTATGAAAAAAGGTGCGAAATCCTTTAAAGACATAAAAAAAGAGACAGGAGCCGGAAAATGCAGCAAATGTAAAAAAGACATAAAAAAAATGATTGAGAAAGCACAGAGTTAGTTGTATTGTGTATAATCATGATATAAAATTCTGAGGAGATATATATGACATCTGTGCTAGATCTGATCAAATCGATCATAAAAGGTATTGTTATTGGCGTAGCAAATATTATTCCCGGTGTCAGCGGTGGAACAATGGCCGTGTCTATGGGAGTGTACGATAAATTAATTGAAGCTGTTACCAGTATAAAAAGAAATTTCAAAGCCAGTTTTTTCTTCCTGCTTCCTTTTCTAGTAGGGGCAGTAGTTGGAATTGGCTTATTGTCTTTCGTTGTAAGATTTACTCTTGATAAATATCCTTTGCAGACAGCAGGTCTTTTTATTGGATTGATACTAGGCGGTCTTCCTGTAATATTAAAAAAGTTTAAGGGTGCTAAACTTAATTTTTTGCATTTGCTTATTTTCTTGATATTTTTTGCCCTGATTATATCAATGACTCTGGCAGGAGATCATTCTTCCACAGCAGTTGATTTTGTAATTAGCCCTCTAATGGTTATACAACTTTTTGGTGTAGGTGTTATAGCTTCGGCAACAATGATTATTCCTGGAGTTAGCGGCTCACTTGTTATGATGATTCTGGGATTTTATAATGGTATCATTACAAATATCAGTAACTTTATTGAAGCGGTCTTAAACTGGGATCAAGCTGGAATTTTACATGGACTGGCTGTTTTTATTCCACTAGGTCTGGGAATCGTCTTCGGAACGATTATCGTAGCAAAGATTATTGCCTGGCTCTTTAAGAATGCGCCATTCATAACATATTCAGCAATTCTCGGACTAATAATTGCTTCACCTATTGTTCTTATTATGGAAACAGGTGTAAGTAATCTATCCCCAGTCATAATAATAACCACTTTATTGACTTTTGCAGCAGGATTCTCAATCTCTTTTCTTCTAAGTCGCGGAAAAGACGGAGAAGAAAAAATCCGTGACTGACACAAGTGTCAGACACACATATAAAGATAATCGCTGATTATGACTGCAAGACAGTCATAGTCAGCGATTTTATCATAATCGATGTGTGGCACCTAATCAACCGCCTAAATAGGCTTTACGGACAGCATCGTCATTTAGCAGATCCTTTGCCGATGCTGATGTTACAATTTTGCCTGTTTCAAGTACGTATCCTCTATTTGCTATAGATAATGCCATTTGAGCATTTTGTTCTACAAGCAAAATAGTCGTTCCTGATTCGTTTAATTCTTTAACAATGGCGAAAATCTGTTCAACCAGCAATGGTGCCAAACCCATAGAAGGCTCATCCAGCATAAGAAGAGATGGCTTTGACATTAAAGCTCTGCCGATAGCCAGCATCTGTTGTTCTCCGCCGGAAAGAGTTCCAGCCTGTTGTTTACGGCGCTCTTTCAGTCTCGGGAAACGGTCATAAACATTAGCTATTTTGTCCTTTATTTCACTGCCTGGTCTTGTATAACCGCCCATCTCCAAGTTTTCTTCTACCGACATCTGGAGGAAAATCCTGCGTCCTTCAGGGCACATAGCAAGACCTTTAGGAACAATCGTATGTGCTGGAATACCAACTATATTTTGCCCTTCAAATTCTACTTTACCGCTTCTTAGCTTTAATACCCCTGATACAGATTTTAATATTGTCGACTTACCAGCTCCGTTTGCTCCGATAAGTGTTACAATTTCACCCTTTTCAACAGAAAAAGAGACTCCTTTTACGGCATGAATGCTGCCGTAATATACATGAAGGTTTTCTACTTTAAGCATTTTTTCAGTCCTCCTTCTGCTTACCCAGATAAGCCTCGATAACTTCCGGATTTGACTGTATGTCTTCAGGTGTTCCCTTGGCGATTATCTTACCGTAATTTAAAACTGCTATACCTTCACATATACCCATTACAAGGTTCATATCATGTTCTATCAGCATTATTGCAATCTGAAAGGTATCACGAATCTTGCGGATATTTGCCATCAATTCTTCTGTTTCTGAAGGGTTCATGCCTGCAGCCGGTTCATCCAGCAGCAAAAGTGAAGGATTAGTAGCAAGCGCTCTGACTATTTCTAAACGACGCTGGGCACCGTATGGCAGTGAACCGGCTTTATAATTTGCCATATGCTGCATATCAAATATAGACAGCAAATCCATTGCTTTATCGCGAGACTCTTTCTCAGCTTTCCAGTAGGGAGGCAATCGCAAAATCCCGCTTAAGGTATTGTATTTATATTGATTATGCAAACCAATCTTAACATTTTCCTCAACAGTTAGCGAAGCAAACAAACGGATATTTTGGAAAGTTCTGGCAATTCCAGACTGATTAACCTGTATTGTATTCATATCTTTGGTATCAACACCATCGAGCATAATCACGCCTTTTGTAGGCTGATATACTTTTGTCAAAAGATTGAATACTGTTGTTTTACCGGCTCCGTTAGGTCCGATCAGACCTGCAATCTCGGTTCTGCCGATATCCATATTGAAGTCATCAACAGCTACAAGTCCACCAAAGGTAATACCTAAATGTTTGACTTCAAGAATTGGTGCTTTGTCAACATCCCTTTCAGGAATTATTGAATGACTAGGAACAGGTACCATTTTACTCACCTGCCGCACCTCCTTTTTTCGCATCTGGTTTTTTTCTTACTCGCAGGAAATAAATAATCTTGCTCATCATCTGTTTTAGCTGTTCGTTATTTGTTACAAGCATAACAAGAATTAATATGATCGCATAAATGAGCATTCTATAATCATTAAACTGTCTGAGAAGTTCCGGCAATATGGTTAAAACAGCAGCTGCTATAATTGATCCTCTGATGTTTCCCATTCCTCCTAGAACAACAAAAACAAGTATAAGAATTGATGTATTAAAATCAAACTTTCTTGCTACTGTGGTCGAATAATTAAGACCATAAAGAGCACCGGCAAAACCAGCTAATGTAGCTGATATTACAAAAGCCATCAGCTTATACTTGGTTACACTTACACCTACCGACTCTGCCGCAATTCTATTATCTCTTACAGCCATTATAGCTCTGCCGCTCCGGCTGTTAATAAGATTAATTACAACAAACAGCGTAATAATAATAAGAACAAAACCAGCTGTAAAACTTGAAATTCTTGTTACACCGACAGCTCCCATCGGACCGTTAAGAATCACTTTTCCACCTTCATTGAGCCCCAGAGCATCACCACTTGTAATGCCAATTTTAACGCCTGTGTCATCATAGCCTACATACAGTACATTCACAATGTTCTTGATTATCTCTCCAAAAGCCAGAGTTACTATAGCAAGATAATCGCCACGCAGTCTTAGAGCTGGAACCCCAACAATAAAGCCCATGATAGCGGCGAAAATACCACCTATTATCATGGCTACTACCAATCTCAAAGGTGCTTGTGTAATAGTATTTTCAAGACTCATCGCAGCTACTATACCAGAAAAAGCACCTACACTCATAAATCCGGCATGCCCAAGACTAAGTTCACCAAGAACACCAACCGTCAAATTAAGTGACACGGCCATTACCACATATGTGGTAATCGGAATAAGCTGCCCTTGTAATGAGCTGGAAACACTCCCACCCTGCAGCAAAGCCTGAATAACTATATACGCAATAATTACTATGCCAAAAGTGATAATATTGCTGCGGGTATGTTTACTAATTAATTTCTTTTTCGTCACTACTCTACCCTACACTTTCTCACTTATTTTTTTGCCAAGCAAACCAGTTGGTTTAACAAGAAGCACTATAATCAAAACAGAAAAAACAATTGCATCAGATAATTGTGTAGAAATATAGGCTCTGCCAAATATTTCTATCACACCTAACAAAAGTCCTCCCAACATAGCTCCCGGTATAGAGCCTATACCTCCAAAAACAGCAGCTGTAAAAGCCTTAATGCCAGGCATAGCTCCCATTGTTGGGCTTATAAGCGGGTATGCAGATGCCAAAAGAACACCGGCGATTGCTGCAAGAGCACTACCAATGGCAAAAGTAACGGTTATAGTTTTGTTTACACCTATACCCATAAGCTGTGCGGCTTCCTTATCTTCAGAAACTGCGCGCATTGCTTTTCCTATTTTTGTTTTCTCAATTAACAAGGATAAAGAAACCATAACAATTATACCAGCTACAACAGTTACTATTGAAACGCTGGATATAGTTAAAGCTCCGTCAAAAAATTTCAGTGATTCGAATTGAAACAATGAAGTAAAACTCTTAGGATTTGAAGACCAGATCAAAAGAGCTGCATTTTGCAGGAAATAACTGACACCTATCGCAGTTATCAAAACTGCCAGCGAAGGAGCAGCCCTCAAAGGTTTATATGCCAATTTTTCAATGACAACACCTAATACTGTACATACAAGCATAGCAAGTATGATCGAAACAGCAGGTGGCAAACCCATGTTGGAAGTTGCTACAAAAGATATGTAGGCACCAATCATGATTACATCACCGTGTGCGAAATTCAGCATTTTTGCAATGCCATAAACCATCGTGTAGCCAAGAGCAATAATTGCGTAAACACTGCCCAGACTAATACCATTGATTAGATAAGAAATAAAATTCATATCAAAACCCAGCCCCTCTTAATAAAGTGGTACAACGCATTCAACCATATTAAACAATAACATATTGAGTCAATTTGCAAAAGAGTTTTTGCAGTGATTAATCAGAAAAGGAGGGAAGCCGTTAAATCGGCAACCCTCCCTACGGGTTTAATAAGTTTTGCTACTAAGGTATTTGTAATTAATTACATACCTACGTAAACGCCATCCTGTATAACCATACCTTTTGGATCTTTTGAAACTTCACCAGATTCTGACCATGTCATACCTGCACCTGTAAGACCATCATAGCTGAAATCACTAGAAGTAAACAGTGCAATCAGTTTATCATTGATCTCTTCAGCACTCATGTCAGATGTGATACCTGCTTCATTTATAGCTTTATACAAAGTGTACATTACATCGTAGCCGTTGGCAGCAAACTGATTTGGGATTTCATTATGGAGTTCTTGATACTTATTAACAAAAGCAACTGTTCTTTCGTCATCAGCATCAGCAACGAAAGGAGTAAGAAGCATTACGCCTTCTGCCAAAGATGTATCAAAGTTTTCCATTGTCAGGATTCCGTCCATACCATCAACACCAAAGAATTTAGGTTCATAACCCATTCCATTTGCCTGTGTAAGGATCAAAGAAGCTGGCTGATAATAGATAGGAAGGAAGATCAAATCTGCTTCTGCGTTTCTTGCTTCAGTCAGCTGAACACTAAAGTCATTTCCTGTGTCATCTGTAAAAGTAGTAGTACTTACTATTTCAAGACCTCTGTCTTCTGCTTCACTGATGAATTTTTCATAAATACCTGTAGAATAAGCATCAGCATTGTTATAGATAATTGCAATTTTCTCACCGAGATTATTCTCAGCTATATATTGAGCTGAAGCAATACCCTGGTTGTTATCAGAAAAACAAAGCTGGAAAACATTGTCTTTACCATCTACAACTGTAGGCGAAGAAGCTGATGGGGTAAGAACGAAAATACGATCAGCAAATGCCAAAGGGGTTACGTTATTTGCCGGACTAGTTGTTACAGTTCCGTTAAGAATCTGCATACCCCAGTCTTTAAGGTTATTATAAGCATTAACTGATTTCTCAGGATCATGTTCATCATCCTGGAAATTGAGTTCCAGCTGAATACCGCCAAGTGCATTGATCTCTTCAAGTGCGATCTTTGCACCATTAGCAACAGAATTACCGTAAACTGCAGCAGCACCGGTCAGTGGACCAATACCACCAATTTTAATTGCAGCACCATCAGAACCATTATCATCTGATGTTTCATCAGAATCTGCCGGAGCTGTTGTTTCATCCGCAGGTGCTGTTGTGGTATCGGTGGAACCACCACAAGCTGCAACTACGAAAAGACTGAGAACAAGCATTAGTGCGATTAAGTGAAATCTAAATTTTTTCATGTCAATCTCCTCATTTCTTTTCCGAAATATCAAAAATAATTGAATTTCTTTTTGAATTCCTACAAGATAAATATGAAATGATTTTATAAACATTCTTGAAAGATGTCAATTGAACAATTGCATAATTGACTACATTGATTCACACGTTACAGTATTAAAATAGTATAAATAAAAGAAAAAAGACTTTTGTTGCATATAAATTGCTGCAATTTGCAAGTTATATGCATGCAAAATTGTATCTTCTGTCAAAAAAATAAGTTTTTTTCGCAAAATCGCTGTTTATTTAAACTTTTTTGAATTTCAGAAAGAGTAATCCTCCAGTTATAGTAAAAATGTTGATCTTTCGCTATGAATGTTGATTTTTCGCTGTGGTAGAAATCTGCACGAGTTAAAAATGAGCAACTTAAAAGTAATAGAAGATATTGTGGCAAGCGAAATATAGCAGGATACTGTAAAGGGTTTATTATATTCTAGATATTCTCTTTAGTTTGTTCATAGCTGTTGAAGTTATTATAGGAGTTGAATAATAATAAGTGTTACTATGTTTTCGTTCTTTAAATTTTTGTATTGATTCTTCAATATCTCTTATTTCCATTCTACAGATCAATTGATGAATGGTTACTTTTCCCGATTAGCAATGAAGAGTCAAAGGAACTACTTTGGATTATTGATCGAAGGAATAATCATTTGGCGAAATCACTCTAGCCAAGAAACAGCGTATTATAATCGAAAACACCAAAAGCAAAACCAAATCTTATAAATAACGGCATGCCTTCATAGGAATCAAACCTGGTCCTATCTAAAAACTCGTCGATCCCAATCTTTTCCATATAACCATAAGGGTTAGCTATTGTGATATTATCGGATTGAATATCAAGCGCAGTAACTAGAGAATAGTGCAATGTCCATTCATCTTCCAGAAGAGCTGCCCATACAATTGGAACTGGTCGGCCAGCAGACAAACTTCCATAAATCAACTCAATCATTTCCGTATTGGTTAATCCTGAATGCATTATAGTCTCAGAAGCAGGCATCTGTCGATTCATCTCCCTGGCAAAAGACTTGTTAGTCGAGGTTACTATCTTGCCATCATGCTCTGCAATCAATTGTTCCTCCGTAACCGGATTACCGCTCCAGTTTGAGTACATTTCAATAACTGCATAACCACAGGTATGCTCTTGTTTAACAAGCTCAACTCCCTCAACTAATACCGCCTCTGCATATCTGGGATCAGCATATACTGCTGAATAATCATTATCAATCCTTGAAAAACGCAGAGTCATTCTGCCAAAAGCACCAGCAATAATCAAAACAATCAAAAGCAAAAGAGATAACAGAGTTACAGTGATCTTTTTCGAAGTCTTCATAAGATGTCCTCCCTGATTCTATGACTAAATGACAATGAGTTCGGCCTGATTACGACCCTTTTTCTTAGCTTCATACATAGCCTGATCAGCAACTTCAAACAAACGGTCAACATTCATTGCACTGGGTGGGATAGTGCTGGCTACGCCTACACTTACTGTCACATATTCACTGACTTGAGAATCAGGATGAGATATTGCCAGTTTTTCTATTCCATGGCACAAACGTACTGCCTCATTATAAGCCTGGTTAGGCTCAAGGCCTGGTAAGATAACAACAAATTCCTCACCGCCATAACGGGCAGATAACTCTCCTGCTCTTTCAAAACAACCTTTCAAGTAATTAGCTAGGTGCACCAGGCATTCATCTCCTTGGGCATGACCAAAACGATCATTGTATGCTTTGAAAAAATCAATATCTATCACAAGTAACGAAATCATTGTCTGATGTCTCAAGGCACGATCCCACTCCTGAGAAAAAACCATATCATACTGTCGCCGGTTCCATAAATTAGTCAGCGGATCCCTAAGTGATAATGTCTGTAACTTCTTATTAGCTTCTTCCAGCTCACTTTTCTGTTGGGCAACTTTTTCAGAGGCTTCCTCCAATGCTTGTGTACGCATAGCAACTTTTTCGTCTAAGGTTCGATTTATATCTTTCAGCTGAGCAGTCATCTTTTCTTCATTGGTGAAAGAATCAGAGATTCGCCTGGCCATAATCAAAGCAAATGTTAAAACGAAGACTAGTTGACCGATTGAAGAAAGATTACCAGTTCTTATAAACAATCTTAAGGTATCAGATGGATGATCATTGAGCCAGACACTAAAATAGAGGATATCATTTATACTGGTTAGAATCATAATGAAAGCACCAATGATAATGATTGGCAAGTCCTTCTTATCCTTTTCTTTTAGCAATATTCTTGTGAGCACAGAGATGATGTATATGATTGTAATTGCCGAGAAAAACTGATAAGCAGGATTAAAAACAGTAAAAATTCGAGCTGGTGTAATCAGCACAACCAATATGAAAGGCAGACTGATACCGCATATCGTCAATATTGTTTTTTTGCCAAACCAGCCGCTGAAAAAATAATAACAGAAAAGTAATATAACAGGCATGCCTAAATAGTAAGTGACTGTTTGCATTTTATGCGCCAATTCCCAACTGAAATCACCAAACATATAGAAGAAAAAACGCTCACCAACGAGCAAAGTACGTAATGCTATCAATAAACAGAAAAGGCCAAAGTAGAAAGGTGCTTTATATTTCCGACGAAATAAAAATAAAGCAAGGTGATAAACAGCAATCATAAACAAACTGCCAAAAATAAACAAATCAAAAGCAATGTTACCAATTTGAGTTTTATAAATGAGATCAGCTGCACCTATATCAATGCTTTCTAGCAAGCCACCACTGCGGTGGTGAAAGTTACTAACTTGAAACAACAGCTCATTCTCGCCTGGTTGCGCCGTGAAATAAACTGTTTGTAACAAATATGCAGGCTGGCCATCAGAATAATCAACAGCCGTTGTGCCCACAGATACATACTTATCATCATTAATGTACAAATCATAAGCTGTAAAAATACGCGGTATTTTAAGACCCAGCTCTAGAGATTCTTCAACTTTAACAGTAAGTTGATACACACCATGACCATGACCACTTGATAAAATATTATTATCGCTTAAGCGATTCCATGATCCTGGTACGTTTATCATCTTAGCCTTAGAATGTTGTAACTGATCGACCGTGGAATCGGGAAAGAATAACCACTCACCATCTAAGCGCATTAGGCTGTCGCCAAGTGGATATCCTTGTAAATCAATTACACCTGCCGATGCACGTGGCTGTATAGGTTTTTCTGCTAAACAACCAGAATGTGTCAACAATACAACAAAAAGGATACCTATCAAAACATGTTTAAACAACTTTCTATACAAAAGCATCTCCCAATCACGTGATACAATATTTACCAATATTATGTAGTTAATGGACAAAAATATCAAATATTTCGAAATCCTATTATTACAGATTTCAAAATCTTCTAGCAATATTCAAAGCATAATTATTTTTTTAAACCTGTAATCGGCAGGTAGCCAGTTCAAAAAGCTGGAAACCATAGAGTTAGTAGTACTTTGACAATTGAATAGGGTGAAAATAATTTTACATATAAAAACAGGCTGCATCTTTGGTAAAATGTAACTGCAAAGAAAACAAAATCCAAAGAAAGGCCGCCTGTTACCATGAGTCTAGCACAAAATCGACCCACAATAAACCGTTCAGAAACAATTCTTCCAGCTAAATTCGACAACGCTACGGTCACAAACCGCGCTTCACTGGCATACATTGAAGCATTCAAGCAGAAAATCGGTTTCCAGCAGCTGTTGGAAACAGGGCTGTCATTTTCCAAACGTCATAATGCCCGGTTTGGCACAGCCAACATCATCGATTTCATGGTTGATGCAGCGGTCTTGGGACTATCGCGTTTTAATCACATGGAAGATCTGCGTCATGACAATGCCTATCTCAAACTCA
>NZ_CDHP01000068.1:0-23972 GCF_900002895.1 Ercella succinigenes
ATTATTGCTTCCTGCTGTTTCCTGAAGATAATGTTCTACTTTGTATGCTGTGTCATTTCTTGCTGTCCAGCCGGCAAAAATCGTATGCTTGGCACTATTCGTAATAGTCATGCTATCACTTACTTTACCTGTAGTTCCTGCCTGATTTGCATTTGCCGCCGAAGTATACCACCCCGCAAAATTGTAGCCTGTTCTGCTGGCCTTAGGCAATGCCTGTGAAGCACCTGTTGATGACTGTCCGTAAGTAAGTCCCGGTCTTTTGTTCTGACTATCAACTGTTACCGTGCCCTTGTTACCATTATAAGAAACTGCTACAGAATTGTTAAAGTACGGGTAGCCTCCGTTGACATCAGCACTTGCTCCCCAGTATTTGTAAGTACTTCCAGCGGCTTCCTTCCTCACCCATGTATTTAGAGCATTTATAAGTTTTGTTTCTTTTTCTATTATGCTGTGGCCGGAGACCGCTGTTAGTATTCCTTTATTATTCGTAAAAGTTGCCAGACCTGTCATTGTGGCTTCCTTTTCAGGCAAGTCTGATTTCAGGCCTAAATCCATCACGGCTCCGATTGCATCTAAGCCTGCTGTCAGATAATAACTGTTTTCTATTGTCAGATATGGTGTGGAACGACCTATCAGGGATCCGATGTATGTATTCACATCTTCATCGATTCCGCCATCATCAATGATTCCAGCATTATAGCAATTGACAAGCTCAAAATCGCTTACTGCTGCATTTTCCTTTTCTACAAACAAAGATATATCATGCCTGCGATCTGCAAAATCTAAACCATTTATTCCATCGTCATAATCATAACTTTTAAATACTTGACCGATTATACCACCAATTATTGCTGAAGATTCACCACTAGCACCTATGTCATCAGGCAAAATTACAGTATCAAAAGAAATATTTCCCATATTATAACTGTTTGCTACAACAACTCCACTAAAAACTTCAGCAACAATGCCTGCAGCAACATATCCTCCTGTTATGGAACCGCTATTGCTGCAATTTACAACCATCGGAGACTCATTATTTACCTGGTAGCCTAAAGAACTTTTAGAATAATCAATTGAATCCAAGATATCAACTATCCCAGATGCATATAGTCCTGCTATGGAACCATAATTATGGCAATTTAACACTTTGCCATAATTATTACCTACTATTCCGCGAGCTTCCCAAATTGCATCTATATTAGTATTGTTAATGCAATCACGTATTGTTCCGCTATTTCTAATAGCTATGCCGCTTGCATGAGAGGCTTTAATATTACCTTGGGTAGTTATATTGCTGACAGTCGCTCCTGCATCAATATAAGTAACAAGGGGAGAGAATCTAACGTCATCATTTTGTAGATTAACATCTATGTCTGTTATAGAAAGGTTTTTAATTTCACCTCCGGAGCCAAGTATATAAAACAAAGATATCTGATAATCTGCACGCAAAGACTCAATTTCTGAAGAAACAACTCCGATATAACTAGCTCTCATATTTTTTATCGCATATCCTGCACCATCAAAAACTCCCTTGAAATAAAGATCTGCCCCTTCCGAGCGGCCTATTTGCATAAAATTATTCACCGGCCCGAGATCACTGACATCAATATCGACGTCACGTACCAAAATATCATCAAGGTCTATATCATTTGTCATTCTATAATGCTTATCTGCATAAGCAGCAGATGTGTCTTCATCATTTATCACATTTGCCAGCGTATAAAGATCTTCTACGTTTTGAATCAGATACGGAGATGCGGCTGTTCCCTCTCCTGAAAAAACTGGCTGAACAGGAACTGCCAGAACTCCTGCCGGCAACATTACCGCAAGTAAAATCAAACATAGTAGCAATGAAATTATTTTTGATGAACCCTTCACATATTTTGACATCTGATCTCTCCTTTTATTTTTAAACATAATATTTGTGCTGAATCAGCTATTCAAAAGCTGATCAGCACAAAAAGTCATCGCAATATGTTTATCCTATCATACGAATATCTAATCTGAATATATCTATATTAAAAGTTTGTTCTCAAGTACAAAAATTTATCCTTTTGTACTTGAAGCATTTCTAAAGTATGCTTCAAAATTTTTAGTATTGAGTGACCGATATGATGCAATTACCTTCGCTATAGAATATAGTTACAAAAACACCTTTTTCATTGCCACCCGAAAATGTAACACTTCCCTCAGACATGCTTTCAAAGGCATCTTCGGTATAAGCAGATTTTATTTTCTTTAAATAACTTTCAAAATACTTATCATCTGTTTCATCAATAGTTACACTTACAGATCCCTCTGTTTTGAAAACACTTGTAATTTTGCCGGAGTCGTATTCAGGAATTGCTTTAATCAATTTGGAATCATCCGGCCATTCTCCTCCGCCAAAATGCATTTTTTCGCCATCGGATCCTTCTATGACAAGTTGATCATCATCAATGTTGACACTAATATCACCACCGCCAACTTGTTCCAGAATTTTTTCACCAATTGCTTCTCCTGCTTTTTTTTCAATTTTACTTCTGATACCACATGCGGATACAGTTGCAAGTGATAGAACTATCAAAGTGATAATTAAAAGCTTCTTCTTCATTTTCATTTCCCCCTTATTTTACTGCAACCCTTCAGCTGCAGGATTTTTTATCGCCAATTCCTTTAAAATTGAAATTGATCATAAACAAAGCATGCATTTTTTGCGAGGAAAATGATATTGTACCAGGTATGATTTTTGCTGAAAAGCTATAAATTAGAGCGAACTTCGCCTGTTTTACCACATTTTTCTATTAGTTTTAAATAGAGCATCAGCTCATCTCTGGAAGAGATATTTAACTTAGCATAGATATGGCTGTTATGTGTTTTTAATGTACTCATAGATATAAACATTAAACCGTTAACTTCACTTATGCTTTTACCTTCCAGATATAGAGCAAAAATCTGCTTTTCTGTTTTTGTAAGACTGGATATGCGATTGAGAAAATCCTCAAAAAGATTTTCAGGCAAATCATTTTGAGATTTTTTTTGTCTTCTGATCTGCTCAATGAGATCATTTATTTCTGCTATATTTGTTTTTCCCATACAGGAAAGTTCTTCTGCTGAGTTTACAGAACCTAAAACTTCCAATCCAGTAATTATAGGTCTAACAAATCTTCGGCTTATAATTACAGCGGCCAAAATCCCTATTATAATAAAACTAAAACAGAGTATTGCTATATATATATTATTTCTGCCCAGATGATTACTTAATTCGGCAACAGGCATAATAAGTACCATAGAAAAAGTTTTTTCTGCATACCTGGAATCCTTCGGAACTAATCTTATTTCTCTATCTGTACCTATATACTCATCGCCTTTGATCAGGCTATTCTTTTCATATCCGTACAAATAATTATAAACAGTAAGCGTTGAATACATCCGCTCTGGTTTTAAATAGCTCTTTTCATTACTATTACCGGCAAAATGATTTTGGCTACCTCCGGCAAGTGATGCTTTCAGATCAAAATAATCAGTTTGCACAGGCAAAAGCATGCAACTGATTCTCTGATATATACTATAGTCTGGTACATAGTTTAATTTAAACAACATAGAACTAACTTCAAAACCGCAAATGCCAAAGGGATTGCCTTCACTATCAATAAGAGGCACAATACAAGGCATGTACTGTTCGTTGATTCCAGGCAAAGGTCTGGCATCTCCCCATTTATAAAGACGCGATAACTCCGATGCATTTTTAACCGGTTTAAGCATCAAATCATTAAATTCGGGCATATTATCCAGGTCAAATTCCATAGTCCAGACAGCATGCAGCGGGAAACCTCTGCTTCGGGAAATATTTGGCAGTCCGCGGAAAACAGTCATATTAGGAGAGCTTGAGCTAACTATATTCGGCTCCATATTTTTTATATATAATCCGGCTCTTGATTTTTCAGCATTAGGCAGACTTTTATTTATTGTCATATTCAAAATAATAAAAGCTCCGCTTGCTCTGGTTTTTTCCAAGGAAAAAGCCAAACGTTCAAATTGGCTATCGAGCAAAGGTTCTATTAACTCTGGATGTTTGTCTAAATCAGACGCTTTGATACCTCTTTCCGAAAAAAAATCCTGTGCTGAACTTGATATTGCCTGAGAAAGTGATACTGCAGACGCAGAAATCTGTCCAAAGTCCTTTTCTATTGACGAACTAAGAGAATTTGCTTCTCTTGTAAAATGTTTTTCGGCTTCAAGTTTACCAGCAGTAAAAGTTCCGGTAAGCAGCAAAATCAGCACAACAGTAAGAAAAAGAATGCCTATAAGCATGGCAAGAAAAAACAGTAGACGAAGACGTATAGAAACAGAGCTCTGCCTTATATTAAGCAAATTTTCCCGAAACAATCTAAAAAAAGGTATTCGATTCATTTCAGTCTTTTTACTCTCCTGTTTTTATATGTTGTCTTTTCAAACAATTATTGCCGTCCACTAAATCAATTATCATATGTTTTCTCAAATAAAATCAAGCTCTCGGACTCAGTATTTTGAACAAATCTTATTTTTTCATCATAAGTATAATTGGCCTTTTCTGCCATCTTTTCTAGCAACACTTCTTTTTGTAGAGGAATAAAAGATTTGATATTCGCATCATAATCTTTTTGGATCTGTTCATAATTCTCAATATGGGGCGCATAGAAAAACTCATATTGTTCAAACATCTTACTTATTGTTTCACGCTGTTTCAATATGTTAACACTGATTTCTGCATTATCATTTTCGTTGTCTAAAAGCTGTTCAAAAGCTTCCTGTGTCACAGGCAAATATCCGCTGGCTGATGTAAAGCGCAGATTCTGCTCAGGCTGAGTAAACCATTCCAGAAAAACTGCTGCTGCATATTCTTTTTCTTTGGTTGAGCGGGTAACACACATGCCCCCTCCTCTTTGCAGAGCAATCTTTTTGCCATTTTCATAAACAGGATAAGGGAGAATCTCGTATTCAACTTCTTCTTGCCTATTATCAGGATAAGTTATTGTATCCGGATAGAAAAGAACACCGGCAGTAGAACCCGTAGAACAAACAAGATCTCCTGTTTTAAACAAGTCTGAACTATAACCATCAAAAACAGCAAAAGCTCCAAGAATTGTTGGAGTATAATAATTTCCCCATATTTTTTCATAAGCAGAAGCACCAATAGAAAGGTTTCCGGAAGCATCTATAAATTCTGCATCCATCTGTTTCATTCCCACCATTGCTAAATTAAAAAGAGAATCCGGCATATAAAAACTTTTCCCGTTTCCATCTTCACCACTTTGACTGGAAGTCCATTCGTGATATTTTAATGCAGCTTCAGCAATTCCCTCAAAAGTTTCAAAACACTCGTATCCTATGTTGTTTTCAGATGCAAAACGGTCAAATAAAGTTTTGTTTACAAATAAAACCTCGGTTGATTTGGCAATTGGGAAAACATAAAGACCATCATCAGTAAGCTTTCCCTCAGATAAAAAATCAGGTACATATGCCTGCTGTTTTTTTTCATCAAAATAAAAGGAAAGATCAATAAGAAGATCCTGTTCCTGTAGCTCAATAGCAGTTTTAGGGTATGCAGTCGTAATATCGGGCAAAGCAGCAGCACCTGGGTCTTCCTTTGCGGCAGCAATCAGTTGATTATGCAATTCCTGTGATCCTGAGATTGCTGTAACATTAAGAATAATTCCCTCTTCCATGCCTATAGTCTGATTAAATTCGTCCAGCATTTCATCCATAAGATTTTTCATCTGACTGCCATAATTATGCCAAACAGTTAAAGTTACAGGATTTTCTGGATTCAAAATCTTTTTTTTAGAACAACCGCTTGAAAATATCAGACCCGAAAAAAGCATTAATGAAATAACTAAGAACAGAATAAGCTGTTTTAGCAAAAATCTTTTTTTAATATTTCTCATAATCTTTGAATCACGTTGCTTCATATTTCCCCCCTGAAAATATTTTGATCAAACTGCGATTTTACTATCTTGTGAAACGGCATCTGCAATTGTATTACGTATATTTTCTATGATTTGATTTTGCTGCTGCTTAGAAACATTTTGTGCGACGATCGGCTTTGAAACAACGCATTTAACGCGATATGGTTTAATACTTTTACCGCTCTTGGACATAACTTTATAAGTTCCGTCTATACTGACCGGAACAATTGGCACTCCGCTTCTGGCAGCAAGCCTGAACCAGCCATTATTAAATTCATTTATCTGGCTGCAATCACTTAATCTGCCTTCCGGAAAAACAACCATAGAATGACCATTTTTCAAATTCTGAGTTGCTTCATTCAGGCATTGACTGGTTTGCCGCATATCACTGCGATCCATAAATACACATTTCATATATCGCATCCATGTCCTGATTATCGGTATATCAAGAGCACCAATGATAGAAACAAAACCTTTCGGCTTATTAATAAACCCCTGAAAAACAAGGCTGTCTACATGCCCTTGATGATTGCAAACAAAAAGAACCGCTCCCTCAGGTATATTTTCCAAACCGGATATTTCAATACGGGAACCTGTAAGATAAAACAAGTATTTGGCAATGAAAGTTGATGCCCCGACAGTAAGCCTATCCTGCACTTCCGGCTTGCCCATAAATCCAAGTAATTTAATTACCCAGATTAAAGGATATGTTATAACAAGAGCTATCCAGCCACATGTATACCAAACTATTGTCCTCATTTTTTACAAACTCCTGACATTTTGAAACAAATAATCAAAAGTATACCATAAAACAAAAACAAACTCTCCTCTTTGTCTTAAAACAAAGAAGAGAGTCCAAAAATTAATATAATTATTATTTATTCGGTAATTAGATACCATCCGTATACCGTCTTAAAATATCAAGTTAAAATATCCAGATAACCGGTATAAGAAGACAACAAATCTAAAGAAAAATTATCTGAAGAATAAGCTGAATTAATACCTGCTTTTTCAATATAGTCCAGATAACTGCCCGAATCGTTTAACTCAGATAAAGAAGATCCTATGCTTGCAGATCTGGCATAAGCAGCAAGTGCTTGGGATGCATTAACAGTTTTGCCGGTTTCAGAATCATCGACAGCAGACTGAATATAGTTCTGATAGGAAGAAAACTGAGAAAGCAAGGATTCTGCGAGATTTTCTGCCTGTTTTTTGCTTTGCTCACTAATCTCCACAGTGTCTTTTGTATATTCTGAAATATAATCAAGCTGAGCTTTACCTGCATCAGAAACATCGGCAACACCATAAGGAGTAGCTGCAGTACCATCATTTCCAGGGGCACCATTGAAAGAGGCGGCACCTATAGAAGAAACCATTTCGGTATATCTTTTGTAACCGTTGCTGTTTCTTATATTGTACAAATTATAATAATAAGCTGAGTAATCTGCTATCGTTATACTCACAACAATCCCTCCTTACCTGTGAAATACTACATATCTATCTATATTTTATGACATCCTTGTTTATAAATCAATCAGGCAAGCACCGCTTCATTTTCAAGATAGCGCATGACTGTTTCATTCAAAGCAATCAACTTAACATAAGGCATTCCTGAAACACTTACAAATTCTTCATAATCTTCTTCAGACATGTAGTCTGCAACAAATAATGCCTTTGCATCTTCATCAGATACTTCAATACCTGCATCCTCAGCTATAGCCTGAATGATCAGATAAAATTTAGCTGATTCCGTATTTGCTGAAAGATTCTGACTCAGAAAATCTTCTCTGCTGGCTGCGCCCATATAAGTTGTCAGGAAATCATCGAGCCCTACACTATAAGCATTTGCATAATCCTGATAATAGGAAATCATCGAATTTTCCTGATATCTGATTATGTCTTCAGGCACGGTTTCAACTATGCAGTTTTCAATGACATATGTCTGCAGATAAATTGATATAGCAGATTTCTGCATATCACTTCGAATTCCTTCTGTCAGATCTTTTACATTGTTCCAGTTATGACTTTCATAAAAATTGTCTGTTACAAATGCATCATCCAGTTCAGGGATTTTCGGCTCAACAATATAATTGATAGTGGTCACAAAAACAGCATCTTTGCCATTCAAAGTTTCTACACCATAATCTTCAGGAAAAGTTACCTCGACGTCAAAAGTTTCCCCTGGTTCATGTCCGATAAGCTGTTCGAGAAAATCGTCTATATAAGTTGTAACACCAATAGTTACTTCCGTACCGGCACCATCAGTGCTACCACCTTCAAATTCAACGCCATCAACACTGCCTACAAAATCAATATTGACGGTATCTCCATCTTTAACAGCACGATCAGTGATTTTTTCATCAGTAGCTGCTGAATTGAGCAAAGAATCGATTTCTGTCTGCACTACCTCATCTGTTATTGCATGAATGTCGGAGGATATTTCTATTTGCTTATAATCACAAAGATCAACAAAGTCCAAAGCCTTTATCCCACTCCAAAAGCCGTTTGCATCGATGCCTTCACTATAATCAAATACTATTTGATCACTTTGACCTGATAAATCGTCATTATCACCTGTAATAGTTTCTGATGTACTTGTTGTAGCATCTGTTTCTTCTTTTTCATTTGAACAACCTGCTGCTGCACTTAACATGAGTGCCATTATAAGCAGTACGGCCAGGATAAATCTAAGTTTTTTCATACAATTCCTCCGAAATATTTATACCCAAAATCAATGTATGGATTCTAATCAAATCCACACCAGCTATTATATTTTATACAGCATGAATGTGTTATGCATGTGAAAATATAATAAAAATCTAAAGTACCAAAATAATTACAGTCTTCTTGATATAGAAAACTTCTTTGCAAAAATGCATTTAATCATTCTTCTGTTAAATCATAAGCTAAGCTTTCTGCTAATGCAAATAATTGGCAAAATCAAAAATAATCCTGCCCACGAAAGAGACATTGCCACCTGAAATCCTAAAAACTCTGCTATAAGTCCGGCAAACCAAGGAAAAAACATGGTGGATATTGATCCGCTAAGGAAAATCATCGCAGAAGCAGATCCTGTATGTGCAGGAAAAGAATCGGCAGCTATAGTTACAAGCAAAGGGATTGTAGCACCGGTAAAAACACCTCCTAAGCAGACAGAAACAACTAGAAAAACAGGATTTTGCAATTGTACGCCTAATGCAATAATGATGCCGCCAAATAAAGAGCCAATCAAAAGAAGCTTCATCGGAGAAACACGGCCTACCAGCCAGGCAGAACCAATTCTTCCTATAATAACTCCAAACCACATCATCGAAAGTGCCAAACTTGATATTTCCTGACTAGCCAGCATATTTGTTTCCATATACATAGGTATCCAAGTTGACAATATAGATTGACTTCCCAGGTACAATATCATAATGGCACATAAAAGCCATATCGCCGGATAATTCAAAAGGTTGCCAAAATGTTTAAATGGATTTGCTTCTTTATCTATACTGCTATCGTCCGAATGATTACTTGTGATATTAAACAATGGCATAAATACAATAAGAGCCAGACCACATATGCCTAATATGCTGAAAATCATTTTCCAGCTTGTTTGCAAATCAAGTAGATACGTTGCGTAAATTGGTCCGAGCAAAGCTCCTATGCCAAAAAAAGTATGAAGGACATTAAGATGAAAACCTCTTTTTTCCGTATGCAAATCAGATACATAAGCATTTACAATTGAATCAAAAGATCTCCCGGCTGCACCAAACAGAAAGAAAATCAGTAGAATTAAGATATATACATCTACAAAGATCAAACAAAACATAGCAAGTGAAAAAAGCAAAAAAGCAAGACCTACAAGCTTTGATTTACTGATTCTATCAGCAACAATTCCCCCGATAACAATTGCTATTATGCCCCCTAAACTTTGAAAAACAGTTAAAAGACCACCTTGCGATAGTCTTAAGTTATTCTCCTCGATAACAACCGGCATAATAGGCCCCAGCATGGTCATCGACATAGCAAAAATTACCATCAGGGCATTTAGGTAACCAGTCAAAATCAGCTTTTTATTTAGTTTTCGCATCATACTTGTCCCGTCTTTTTACTTTTTTCAGATTCAGTGTCTACTTCTTTTTTATGAATTTATCTGTCCTGAGATCTTTGAATGCCTGATCAAGCTCTTCTTTGGTATTCATAACTATCGGACCACCCCAGGCTATGGGCTCATGCAAAGGTCTGGCCGCAAGCAGTATAAATCTTATACCCTGCTCAGCTGCCTGCACCCAGAATCTCTCTCCTTGAGTAAAAAGAACTGCCTGTTTTTGCATAATCAAAGCACCCTGCTGTTCAATATTATCCGCCGGATCAAAAATAGCAGAGCCTGCAAAAATATATATAAACAAGGTTTGATCTCTATCTACTTCATATGACCATTCCTGTCCCGGGGCAAGATCTACATCCAGATAAGTTGCCTTTACATAATTACCTTCGAAAGCCCCTTTTTCCCCTTTATATTCGCCTGCCAGTACTTTGATAACATTATTATTTTCTTTAACAACAGGAATATTTTCATGCCTAATATCACCGTATGCAGGATCTGTCATCTTATCTTTGGCCGGAAGATTAAGCCATATCTGCGCACCTAAAACACTTTCGGTGGCCTGAGGCATCTCCTGATGGATAATACCGGAGCCGGCAGTCATCCATTGACAATCGCCATCAAGAATACTTCCACTGTTACCAAGACTGTCACCATGCTCGATGTCTCCTTGTATCAAATACGTTATTGTTTCGATCCCTCTATGCGGATGCCAAGGAAATCCCCTGATATAATCGTCGGGATTATTAGAATCGAAGGCGTCAAGCATCAAAAAAGGATCAAAATCAGCAGTGTCCGCATGTCCTAAAACACGTACAAGTTTAACACCTGCACCATCAACTGTTCTTTGACCGGTTACTATTTTCTTTACCTTTCTCAATTCACTCATAATTGCAAGAATTCTCATTCCCATATGTCAAAAACTTCTGTTTCGAGACGAGAACTCTTATACACCACCTTTCTACAAAACATGAAAAACAATTCAACCCATAAGTTTATAATACATGATCATGCATTATGCATCATCACGCATTATTTCTTCTGCACATATTTTACCACTTTGCAAAACTATAGGCACACCGGCTCCTGGATGAGTACTTGAACCAGTAAAATAAAGCCCTTCACAATTTTTAGCTTTTGCCTGTGGGCGCAAATGATTGCTTTGTTTTAATGTAGGTTGCAAGCCAAAAGTCGCACCATTGTAGGCATTAAACATTTTTTTGAAGTCAGAAGGAGCCATAATTGATTCGCTGACTATCTCTTTTCTTATATTTTCACAACCAGGCAGCCGCTCTATTTTACGAATCGCGCCCTCTCTGTAGCGTTCTATAATGCTTTCTTCATACTCATACCTGGCTGTTGATAATTCAGATACAGGTATAAGCACATAAAAAGCATCTTTTCCTTCCGGAGCCATGCGCTGATCACCCCTGGATGGAATGCTAAGATAAATAGATGCATCTTCAATAAAATTGCCATCAAAAATCTGTTCCAGGTTTTTGTCCAGATCGGCAGAAACTATGAAAGTGTGCGTTTCAACCTGTTCATATTTTTTTGACATACCCCAATAAAAAATAAGGCAGGAGCATGAATAATCCATAGAATCTATTTTCTTATCAGTATATCTGCCTTTTGCATCGGTATCCTTCACCAGCGACGACATTGTGTATGGAAAATCAGCATTTGAAACAACATAATCGGCAGAAATTACTTCACCGCCACTTTTAACGCCTTTCGCAATTCCATTTTCAATAATTATTTCATCGACTGGCGCATCATAGTGTATGGTTCCTCCAGACTCTTCAAGTACTCTTGCCATACCTTGTGCCATGCTATGCATTCCGCCCTCAAGAAACCAGACCCCGTACATAAGCTCTATCATAGGTATTATATTGTATAACGATGGTCCTTTCTTAGGCGAAACCCCTATGTATAGTGTTTGAAAGCTCATCATCTGCTGAATATCTTTATTTTTAAGATATTTCGCCATCATATGATCTGCACTGTCAAAAGTCTTCAGCTTAAGAGCCTGGCGAAGCATAGAGGGATTATAAATATCTTTCCAGCTACGGAATGGTCTGGTTATAAAGTATTTTACTGCAATCTGATATCTCTCATAAATATCTGCAAGATATCTCTGAAAACCAAGAGCTGTTTCAGGTCCTTTTTCTTCCATCATCGCCATTAACTCAGACAAATCGGTACTTACGTCATATCTGGAATGATCAGGTCGATCAAAATATACCGAATACATCGGATCAAGCTTTCTCATATTAATATAATCTCTAGGATTTTTACCGGCTGACCGAAATACATCATCATAAATCTCAGGCATCATTACAAGCGTAGGACCTACATCATAAGTATAGCCGTCTTTTTTTATCTGATACATTTTACCACCGGGAATAGGATTTTTCTCATATACAGAAACCTTAAACCCAGCGGTCTGAAGTCTGACTGCTGCTGATAATCCGGCTGTCCCTGCACCTATAACAATTACACTTTTCATAATCAAATCTCCCCGTTGCGATCTGGCTGTCAGCCAATAATTATTTGTTTGCCTAAACGAATATTTGAATTGATGTTATGAATATAGGAAAAATAATCTTTAATAAGATTATAGCTTATTACAAGCACTAATTGAAACTATTAAAAAACAAATAAGATATTCCACCTGCAATGCCGCTTCCTAGAATAACAACAATCGGTGAAGCTTTCAATTTTCGCAAAATAATTAAACCTATAACAAAAATAACTGCTGCCTGAAAATCAATATTTACAATATTAAATTTATCTACATCTTCTCCCCACAATGCTATCAGAAGAATTGACAAACCTGCTGCAGCAATCAAAGCCACAACAGCAGGTCTTAACCCTGAAAGAACACCTTGAATTGAAGAAAGACTATTATATTTGAAATATATATGAGCAAAAAAAGATACAATTATACAAGCGGGCATTATGCAGCCGAGAGTAGCTATAATCGCACCTGGCAAACCGGCTATTGTTATGCCTACAAAAGTAGCAGAGTTAACAGCAATAGGGCCTGGAGTCATTTCTGCAATAGTAATAAGATCAGTAAATTCTGTCAAAGTAAGCCAGCCATGGTGATCTACAATCTGCGATTTTATTAAAGGTAAAGCAGCAAGACCACCACCAAAACTAAAAAGTCCAACTTGGAAAAAACTCCAAAACAGTTGCAGCAACATCATTTTTTATCACCTGGCAATAATGACTTTTTATTTAGAAAGGTCTTAAAAAAGCCAATCAGGCCACATGTTAAAATAACCAGAATAATGTTAATCTCAAAAATAAAAGTTGCTGCAAAAGCAATTATCATAATCAGTATTGACACGATATCTTTTTCTTTCACCACGCCTGTTCCAAGTTTATAAACTACGTCCGCTATAACAGCAGCCACTCCTGATTGCATACCCTTAAGAACAGCTCCAATCAAAGGATTTTCACGAAAAGCAACATAAAATAATGAAACTACAGATAAAATAATTAAAGGTGGTAAAACTGTGCCTAAAATAGCAATAGCAGAACCTGCAAAACCAGCAGTTCTATAGCCAATTAAAATTGCAGCATTTACAGCAATAGCACCGGGAGAAGACTGAGCGATCGCTATCAGGTTTAACATTTCTTTTTCTTCAACCCACTCAAGCTCTTCAACAAATTTCTTTTTCATAAGCGGAATTATTACGTAGCCGCCACCAAAGGTAAAGGCGCTTAATAGAAAAGTCGAACTAAAGAGTGTTAAATATATCTTTTTTTTAGTAAAAAACTGCTTAAACACACTAAATCCTCAATATATTTTCTGATATACACATGCACTGCTGAAGAGCAAAATTTAACGGAAATGCTTGCGCCACTCTCGCTGTCTCTTAATATTGTGCAGCCTTCTCCTGACATCACCCTGGAAAAAGATGATAAGATTAATTACAGAAACCAACAATGCAATCCTATTCGGCCAGTTGGAAATAACAAGACTGTACACAAAATAAGCGGCATTAACATATGCCAGCCATTTTATTTTGATCGGAAGCACAAAAAACAATCTAATCTGAAATTCGGGATATAATATTGCAAAAGCAAAAAATAATGACATATTCAGATAGTGATTAGTAGCAAAACCAGTAATGGTTCCTGCAATAATAGTACCGATTATTCCGGTAAAATAAAAAAGATTGAATTTAGGATAACCCCACTCCTGTTCAAGAGCCTCCCCTATCATATAATAGAAATACAAAACGAAAATCACAAAAAGCGGGCTACTGCTGATAGGTATAAAAATAAAACTTAGCACACGCCATAACTGACCGGTTAAAATCGCAGGCATGCTGAATGCCAGAAAGTGACTTACTCTGCCCATAAAAAGTAAATCAAGCACAAAAACCGCACCCATCGATATGACAATGTAGCGCATAAGACTCGGCACTGCTATACGCCTTATTTTATTTGATAATTTATCAATCCAGTTATTCATAATGCTCCCCTGTTTCGTCTATCCTAGTAATAACATGTTTTTTCGTTTATGCTGAAATACAATTATATATAATCTTAGCATAAGTTATTGTGCTTGTTTAGTAACTGGGGTTAAAATAGTTTTGCAAGGCAAATTTTATCAGAATTAATTATTTAATTGTTTAAAGGGGATAATTATGGATTGTAAAAAATGTACTGAATTGCCTGAAAGCAAATTCAATAACAGCAATATTTGCTTGACCGTACCAACTGTGCACCATATAGAGCCAATAAAAAATTACCTTGCAGCAAACAGTACAATTTACGACTTTGAAGATGCAACATTCCATTTTAAATCTGAAAATTTTTCAGGGTTTATAAGAGATCTCGAAAATATGAATTTAAGCGAAATCGAACAAAAAGATATAAAGATTCTGCCATATCCTAAAAGTGAAGATTTTTCTTTTGGCCATCTGCGACTTAATCATAGTCTTATGTACTGGTCAGACCTTTTAAAAGCAAATGAATACCTTGATATTCTGGCTGGCGAAAAAATACAAGTTCTTTTTCAACCTATAGTTGATATTAAAAGCGGTGAAATTTATGGTTATGAAGGTCTATCTCGCGGAATTTTAAAAAATAATGAACTTATGCAGCCTATGGAAATGTTTGATCATGCCCGAAAAACAGATACCCTTTTCTTTCTCGATAGATTGTGCAGGGAAAAGGTAATTAATGAGGCTGCAAAAGCTGGAATCAGTGAAAAGATTTTTATCAATTTCGTTCCGACCGCCATATATGATCCTGATAAGTGCCTTAAATCTACTGATCTTGCTTTACAAAAGAATCACCTAAGCCCCAAGCAGATTGTATTTGAAGTTGTAGAAACAGAATATATTGAAGACTTTGTCCACTTAAACCGTATTCTCAATTATTATAGAGACAAAGGCTATAAAACTGCAATGGACGATATGGGAAGCGGCTATGCTACTCCTGAAGCATTGCTAAAACTTAAGCCTGATTATTTAAAAATAGATTTAGATATTATTCGCAGTATTCACCTGGATGCAGCCAAAAAGCAAAAACTGTCTCACTATCTCCAGCTGGCAAAGCAGTATAATATTAAAACACTTGCTGAAGGAATAGAAAACAAGCAGGAATTTGATTACATTAAAAGCTGCGGAGTAGATCTGGCACAAGGGTTCTTTTTGGGCAGGCCGGCAAAAAAACCTGTTTCACAAAATCCCGAATGACAAAGCGTGTCGTTTGTGGCTGTTATTACTGTTTTTCTTGACAATAATTTGAAACAGGTGTTAACATTTTCGCATTACATTTTCTTTAATCTGGTACAGTGATACCAGCAAGATTACATATACGGGCGCGTCAAAGACGAGCGTTTGTGTTTGTGTGTTAAACACAGCGTGATCTTGCACTCTGTGCAGGATTTTTTGTAGTTTGCAAGATGATTCAGGCTTTTTCCTTTTGTCGTATGGAAAGACATAGGACAAAGCCGTTGCTTTTACATTAGTGCAAACTACATCTAAGATTTTTTGGAGGGCGTCTATGAACAAGCAAAAACCTATTCACCATGATGCAGATTATTCACTTGAACAAGTACCTACTTCAGCAAGAAAAGGCTTCTGGCCAATGTTCTTCATTATGCTCGGCTTTACTTTTTTTTCAGCTAGCATGAGTGTTGGTGCCAGACTAGGCAACGGCCTTGATTTGAGTGGCTTTATCTGGTCTATAGTACTTGGCGGTATTATCCTGGGAGCATATACAGGTGTACTGGCATATGTTGGCAGCACAACAGGTTTAAGTCTTGACTTGCTGGCTCAAAGGTCATTTGGCAAATTAGGTTCTTATCTGCCATCTGCGCTTATTAGCTTCACCCAGATAGGCTGGTTTGGAGTAGGTGTTGCAATGTTTGCTATACCTGCATCAGAATTACTGGGTATCAACGCTTATCTTCTTGTTATTATTGCCGGTCTTTGCATGACAGGTTCAGCTTATTTCGGCATTAAAGGTCTGGAAATAATAAGCTATATAGCTGTACCACTTATAGCAGTTTTGGGTATTTACTCAATGGTAACAGCGGTAGGCAGCAGTGATGGACTCTCAGCTATTTTTGCTGAGAATGCAGGTACAGTAACAGTTTTTGCCGGAACAGGAATGGTCATTGGCTCTTTTGTCAGTGGAGGAACTGCCACCCCCAACTTCATTCGCTTTGCTAAAAACAGTAAAATAGCTGTTATAACAACTATCATCGCATTTTTCCTTGGTAATACGCTTATGTTTGCTTTTGGAGCTGTAGGTGGAGCTTTTACCGGACAGGATGATATTTTCTATGTTCTGATTGCCCAAGGGCTGGCAATTCCCGCTTTGATAGTTCTTGGTGCCAATATCTGGACAACAAATGATAATGCTCTTTATACTTCAGGTCTCGGTCTTTCAAATATAACTAAAGTTCGCAAACGTCCAATGGTATTGATTGCAGGGTTTGTAGGAACTATAAGTGCTATATGGCTTTATAACAACTTTGTAAGCTGGCTGGCTTTACTTAATGCTACTCTTCCTCCTGTCGGAGCAATTATCGCACTTGACTTTTTCTTGCATCGCGCCGACTATAAAAATGCAACCAAAATCGAAAGGAAATTTAACTGGGGTGCTATCATCGGTGTTATAGCTGGTGCTGCGGCCGGAAATCTGCTTGATTTTGGAATTGCTGCGATAAATGCTATGATAACAGCTATTATTTGCTATCTTATTGCTGAAGCAGTGAGCAGAAAAAACAAATAACGGAGACGAAAAATGCTTTTAAGAAATCTGTATATTGAAAACTCCGATGAGATAAAAGATATTAGGATAACCGATGGTTTGTTTGCTGAAATAGGATCAAATCTCAAGGCTTTTGCCGGTGAAGAAACAATAGATATTGCGGGCAAATTGGTTTTACCTCCTTTTATCGAATCTCATGTTCACCTCGATACAACACTTACTGCAGGCGAACCAGACTGGAATCGCTCAGGCACACTTTTTGAGGGCATCGAGTTGTGGAGCGAACGCAAAAAGAATTTAACAAAATCAGATGTTAAAGAACGCGTCAACAGGGCAGTAAGAATGCAGGCAGCAAACGGAGTCCAGCATGTCCGCACTCATGTGGATGTAACTGATCCGAAACTAACCGCTTTGGAAGCTTTGCTGGAGCTTCGTGATGAACTGAAGGATTTTATCAATATACAGATTGTTGCTTTTCCTCAGGAAGGAATTCTAAGTTATCCGAACGGACAAGACTTGATGGAAAATGCCATAAAAATGGGAGCAGATGTTGTAGGTGCTATCCCACATTTTGAATTCACACGAGAATACAGCGTAGAGTCGCTAAATTT
Source organism: Ercella succinigenes (assembly GCF_900002895.1). NCBI lineage: Bacteria > Bacillati > Bacillota > Clostridia > Eubacteriales > Oscillospiraceae > Ercella > Ercella succinigenes. Next base: position 17,874 of record NZ_CDHP01000068.1, read on the forward strand.
TGCCGTCGATCTAGCCTGTCGTTATGACAGGCTGGTAGACGTGCATTGTGACGAGATAGACGATGAAGCATCAAGAGGGCTGGAAACACTTGCTGCCCGCGCCTATGAAGCGGGTATCGGCGAAAAAGTGACAGCTAGCCACACTACGGCTATGCATTCATACAACAATGCATATGTCGTACGTTTAATGAGGCTTCTAAAAATGAGTCAAATCAATTTTGTAGCCAATCCTCTTGTCAACACTCATTTGCAAGGCCGTATGGACACTTATCCAAAAAGGAGGGGTGTTACAAGGGTAAAAGAACTGACTGCTGAAGGTATTAATGTTTCTTTCGGGCACGATGATATTTTCGATCCCTGGTATCCACTTGGTAACGGTAATATGCGCGATGTAGTTTTCATGGGACTTCATGTCTGTCAGATGATGGGGTATGAAGAAATCATGAATTCTTATAAATTCGTCACAACTAATGCTGCCCGTACACTTAATCTTGGTGACAGCTACGGTATCGAAGTTGGCAGACCAGCAAGTTTTGTAATCCTGGACGCCAAGAATTATTACGATGCGCTTAATTATAATTCGCAGGTGATCCATTCTTATAAGGATGGCAGACTAATAGCAGAATCGAAACCGGGAAGTAAAAAGATTCTTTTCTAAAGCTTCGTGCAGTATAATTAAGGTACGAAGAAAGGCAGGCGATTTATGTGAAAAGGTCTGTTTTTTGCAGTAATTGCGGACAAAGCCTTAAATGAGGCTCATTTTGTTGTTATCTAAGAACTTCCATAACATTCCTGATATAAGATTGAGTATAGCCAAAGCCTTCAAGATTATGAATCAATGTGAATTCATCTACATTCATGCTCGCAGAATATGATTGAGGGAAAAGCTTATCTCGACTTATATACAGACATCCCGGGAAATTATCAGGCATATTATTATAGTTATCTCCTGGGTAATAATTATTGGTTGTTTCAACAACGGCTGTATCAAGGCCATTTTGATGCAAAATTTCTTCTTCATAGATATAATTCTCATCATAGTAACGATACAGGTTTGCAGATGTATAATCGTTAAGGCTGGAAAAAACAAATATTTTCTGGCCTTCTTTTTTAGCAGCAACATTATAATCTATAGAGAGAATTTCCTGGATAATCTGAGAATTATTTACACGGTAAGTATTATTGCTTAATCTCATATTAGCTGCTTTTTGGTACATTAATTTACCAGAAGCATTCTCTGAGTAGATATATACACGATTGTTAAGCTTATTTTCCGAAGTATAATATTGTCCTCGAGGCAATAATATAGTATCCCTACTACCCCTGGAAGGAGCTTTTGCCCATAAAAAATAGAAAATCTGCTCTGCAGTACCATCTTCTTTTAGACAAACAAGAGAGTAGCTTTCCAGAATACCATCTTTGACATTAACCGATTGACTAAGACTGTAAATCTCAACCAGTCCCTCCAATCTGACAATTTCTTCATATGGCAGATAATCAAATAATTCAGCATTGTTTTTTGTATCACTAAATATTTTTGCTATACGCTCTGCTTCCGGCAGCCCTATTATTTCTGCTGCTAAATCGAACTGTCCTTCTTCATCAAACACCTGCTGCTGCCAAACAGAGATTGGCAAAGAATGCAAAGCAAAGCTTATCATATAGGGAAGTATCAGGCAGGCTGCACTTATACAAATTAAGCAAATCCAATTTTTACCAGAAAGCTCAACTACCCCTTTGCCAAATTCCCTCATCATCAGAAATCGTCTGACTTTAAGTATTCTGCTTAAAATAACGATTATGATAAATATAAAAGGGAAAATTAGTATTTCTCCTGAACCCTGATCTATGCTGCCCCAAACAGCCAGCAAAAGCATTATGAAGTATAACCAGCCTAAGTTCTTCAATTTTTGCTCAAGATTTGTAAATTCCCTGTTTGTATATCCTTCTGAAGCTTTATTTACAACTTCAGCCAGCCCCAATCCAAGAAAAACAAGCAAAACCAGTTGTATCAGTCCCGCAATAAAACCAATAAGAATATTTTGCGACTCATAAAAAAAGAAAATAGGGGTAATAGAAATAACATAGATTAGCACCTGAAAACAAAGCTGAATAATAGAAATTTTCCAGGCATAATTAATTTTGCTATTTATATTACGTAATTGAAGAAGGCCACTAAAAACCAACATAATGCCAATGATAATGATAATCCCTTTTATTGGTTCTATGTCAAAATTAAAAAATTGAATCAAAATGCCAATTGCTATTCTGGTTAACGAATTTTTAAGATCAATATGTGGTAATCTGCTATGAATGTTTCCAAGCTGTTCAGCCGCCTGACTACAATCACCCATTTCTTCTACTGCTTTTGCTACAGCCATCTCATAATCATGTCCGCAATCTGTATAAAACTCAATTTTACACTCAAGATGATCCAATACTTCTTCTCTTAACTCGATCGCTCTCTCCTTTGATGCAATCCTGCCGGTAATAGCATCAAGAAATTGAGCAATTTTTTCTTCAGCTGTTTGCAAGTGCTGCACCTCCAGTCACACGAGATACAGCAGAGGTATATCTTTGCCACTCTGAACGCTTCTGAGCAAGCTCTTTTTTGCCTTTATCCGTAATTTTATAATATTTACGCTTGCGCCCGGATTCACTTTTTTCCCAGTAACAACTAAGGAGCTTTTCTTTTTCCAGCGAATGCAAAATAGGATAAAGTGTACCCTCATTTAAAGAAAAAACTTTTTCCGATCTTAATTCTATTTCTCTGATAATCTGATATCCATACATATCGTTTTCGCCAATAACACTAAGCACCAAAAAAGATGTACTGCCCTTAACCAACTCTTTACTTATTCTCATATTCCACAGAGTTGCGCAACTTCTACATAAACTGTGCGCCAAACTCCATTACACCACCTTTCAATAACTTTCCATACATCGTATATCTATGCATAGGTTATCAATGCATCAATTTAATGTCAAGAAAAATGATATAATTTATCGATACCTGTTTCTTTTCATCTGATATGCTGAGTTTTTGAAAAGGAGAAAAATGATTGTTCGCGCAGCAGAAATAAAAATTTACATGCCACAGTGTCATTCGCTGAAAGATAAAAGGCAAATTCTGCGAAGTCTCCAAGCACGTCTTCGTAACATGTTTCCGCTGTCAACAGCAGAGGTAGGATTGCAGGACAAGCATCAACTAGCCTTGATCGGAATCGCCTGTGTCAGCGAGCAGCCTACATTAGGCGAAAGAATTTTAGATAAAGCATTAGATTTTATGGAACAGGAATATGATATAGAAATAATACAAATTAATGAAATTGAGGCATCGACACAATGACTGAAACTAAAAATTTAACTTATTATTTTTTACGTAGTTTTATTGTTATAGCAGTGTGCATTCTCCTTCTTAGCATCACAGTACTGATGCTAAATATTTTGGTAAAAAAATCTTCTTCAGATCGAATATTTGATTTAAGCAGTTTTTTGTCTGCAGATAACGGTAATAATGTGAATTATAGTGAGAGCAATGATTTAACAGATCCAAAGAGTTTTGAAGCGGCACTTGTTTTAGGATGTGGAGTGTATAATAACGCGGTTCCCTCTCCCCTTTTACGAGAGAGACTTGATATGGCAATAGAAATTTACTCTGAAGGAATTGTCAATAAATTGATAATGAGCGGCGATCACGGACAGGTAGAATACAATGAAGTGGCAGTCATGAAAAATTACGCAATTGAAAAAGGAGTGCCAACAGAAGATATTTTTATGGACCATGCCGGTTTTTCCACATATGAAAGCGTGTACAGAGCAAAAGAAGTTTTCGGACTAGAGCGGGTAATCATTATTTCGCAAGAGTATCATCTGTACCGTGCACTATACATAGCCAATGCATTTGATTTAGAAGCAACAGGAATCAAAGCTGATCAGACTCGCTTAGGAGGACAGACGGCACGTGATTTGCGTGAAATATTAGCTCGCTGCAAAGATGTTTTCTTTTGCATCGTTAAACCAGACCCCACCCATCTAGGAGAACCAATTGACATCACAGGCAGCGGCGATGTAACAAATGACTATGTTGCTGGTAATAACAATTCGGATAGTGAAACAAAAGACTAAATTAAAGCAACTCCTTAATGATAGTGCTTTAATATTGTGATTTATTTTACTTCCCCATTTTGCCTCATTTTTATTAAAAATCCGCTTGACAAACAACGTCTGCAACTCTAGAATAGTAAAGCAATGATTCTTATAGTGAATTTTTGCAGATAGAAAAAGAAGATTTATTCTTTTTATCTTATGAGCAATACATATGGAGAAGTACCCAAGAGGCCGAAGGGGAGGCTTTGCTAAAGCTTTAGGCGGGGTAACTCGCGCGGGGGTTCGACTCCCCCCTTCTCCGCCAAAAATAGTACCATCAATTGATAAAAACTATTTTATCAAAGGGTGGTTTTATTTTGCCCAAAAACGGCTTGAAACAAGCGGTTTCCGAGGTTTTTCGGAGACCGCTTGTTTCAGTTTTTGGCTGCTGCTTTTGAAGATTTTATTTGTTTGCCAGTTAATGAAGCCGTAAGAGTGGCTTCAAATCGTTTGACATTAGGCGGGGGTGTGCATTTTTCAGGCAAATCGTTAAGCATTTGAAGTAATCGTTGGACAATAGGTTTATTCACATTTTTGATAACCGTTCATGAACGAGAGGCAGCAGAATCTTGTCGATTTCCTTCCGGAACTCCTCATCCTCAAGATACTTCTCGCAGAACTCTTGATTTTTCGTCATTCGACTAAGAACTACGTCCATAATACTGTTGTCATATATGATCTTGAAGAGGTCGAGTGGGTTCTTGGAACGAAGTACCATTTCTTCGTTAGTGGACATATCCTGTACGAACTGCTCAAGCACTTTGTCCATTTCAGTAAAATTTGTACCAAGCCGTTCATTAAGGCTTTTGATTATTTCCGATAATATTTCTTTTTCATCTTCCAGTGGCGAGCCGGTGCCGGAAGTTTTGTAGTCCAAAACTCCATCTGCAACTTTCAAAGAAATTGACCCTTCATAAGTCTTTTGGATGCGGTAATATTGCAATGTTACATCGCTATCGAGATTCGGTGTTTTTTCGCCACCTCTTGGTAATTTACGATAGAGGCACTTGGCATAAGCGTAAAATTTATGAAGCTTTTCGTCTCCGAGGTTAATGATGTGGGTAAGGAAAGAATATAGTCGGATGAACTTGGCAAGTGCGCCCTTGAAATCCATCTTATCCTGTTCTTCAGTGAGAGCTTTATAACGATCAACAGCGGGGTCGATGAAGCTATTCAACTTACCTAAGTCAATATTGGCTTGGTTTTTTGTCACTTTAAAGAAAACCTTTGAGAACGCATCTATTTCGCTATCAGTGTATAGCATAAAACTATCGAGCACATGTTTAATATCATAAATGGTGTTTGGATCGGTTGTTTCCGACACGCTCGTTTCCTGATAGTAGTCCTGGAAAGCGTCCTCTATGTCTTTGCGGGAGTTAACGAAATCCAGAACAAAAGTCTCGGTCTTTAGAGGGCATGTGCGGTTGATGCGGGAAAGTGTCTGAACTGCTTTAACACTGTCAACAACGGAACAAAAATGCAAAAAAATAGCGTTTAAATTTTGTAGTTTTATGGCAAAAAAATAACTAATTATTACTTGGCTCAAACAATGTGTTCATCTGCTGTCTTTGTTTCATAAATTCTTTTCGCTCTTTGAGCCTATAGCTATCACCTTTTATATTGATAACAGTGCAGTGATGCAAAATTCTATCAAGTATAGCGGAAGCTATTGTTATATCTGAAAAAACCTCATTCCATCCAGAAAAAGGCTTGTTTGATGTTAGTATTGTAGTATTTTTTTCGTATCTCTTTGCAATGAGCTGGAAAAAAAGGTTTGCACCCTGTATGTCCATTGGCAAATATCCAATTTCATCAATGATAAGAACTCTGTACTTGGCATAATTTTTAAGTCTTTCAGCAAGTCTGTTCTCGTAATGTGCTTTATTTAGGTTTTCGATTAATGTGTTACAATTAATATAATAGGTTGAATATCTGTTTTGAGCTGCCAAT
>NZ_CDHP01000069.1:0-5025 GCF_900002895.1 Ercella succinigenes
TAGAAAGTAAAGGTGATGCTTTTGGCTGTATGAATATACAAATATGTTAAATATTAAAAATTTATTTGTTAATACTGTCTGTTTGAGATAATCAAGTTTTTGGCTTTATGCGTTTAACTTTGTAACGTTGTCCTATGAGTAAGATTTATAGACAACTAAACTTTTTTAGAGAGGCATAATCATGAAGAATCGAATAAAAAAAATTATGATTATATTTTTTGTTGCTATTTTTATTGTTGCAAACGTGATTAACCTAAAAAGATTTGTGCTTTATGACATTATTACACCAATTAATACTATTATATCGTGCCTCTACATAATTATTTGTTTCTTTATTATTTTATTTGCTCTTAAGTTAAAGGATAAAAGTACAAGTGTTTTTTGTTTGGTTTTCTGGATAATTCAATTTCTTTGTTTACTTATATCAGTGATGTACTTTATGGGTCAAGAAACCATGTTAAAATTTCTATTTTTATTTGTTTGGTTGATGATAGCTCCTTTCTACGGACTTGACATTTTTCATGATCAAACCATCCTCAGTATTGTAATATTTATTATTTCAACTACCAATCTTATCTTATCATTTATAGCATTTCGAAGATCAAGATACGCATGATAGCTAAATAGTTTTTTGAACCTTTTAAAAAATAGAAAGGAAACTTATTATGAAGAAGCAAACATCGACTTTCATAATTGTTAGTCTTATTGCAATAACCTTTATTATAGTTGGTAGTGGGTTTAGTGCTTCTAGAGAAAATGAAGGAAGTACTAATGTCTTAGATAAGTATGTCAATATACAAGACGAAGAAGAGCTTTTGAAAGAGTTAAGGTCATTATCCGCAAACAATCTTGTTGAAGAAATAGAAGAATTAAGCAGGAATACAGATGATCCTCAGACTTTAATGTATCATGCTTGCATTCTTAATGAAAAGGTTAACGAACTAAGTTCAACTGAAATAATGTCATTATTGCTTGACAGAGAGGCATCTTCATTATCAAAGATAGTTCTTTTACAGGTTTGTAAGTTCAATGACATCTATGATCAAACAACTTTCGATGAGCTTTTGTATGACAATCAGGTTGATACTGAAGTAAGACAATACACATTGCTGGCTGTGCCAGAAGGCACTGATACTATATGGCTTGAAGACTTATGTTATGATAAAGATGAGGATCTTGCCTTCCAAGCTCTGAAAAGATTAAGTTTTGAGGACATCAACAGATCGGTCAAAATTGCTGATGAAATCTTATCTAATATTAATATTGTGTCTGCCGATAAATTGCGTATTGCGATTCTTACAAAGTCAAAGTTCTACGAGGAAGAACCATTCGAAGATGGAGATCAGGATTTAGATGCATTTATTAGATTATGTATGGATATAGTCTCAAAAACAGACGATCAATTACTTTCTGATGCAATAGTGACTGGTCTCTCATCCATACCAAGCGAGCGAGCAGTCGCTGAAATAATAAAGAATGACAAGATTGATAATATTATGAAAGCATCATGTGTTCGGCAAAACTACCAAATGTTAGTGAAAATTGCAAATGGTGTACCATCCGAAGATGAAAAAGATCTTCTGATTGCAGCTCTTGAGATACACCCAATTCAAGAGGTTGTTGATGCGGTAAATGCTGCTGCGAAAACCTTGGAAGACAATCGGCTGTCATCTGTAATTAATGATTTAGAAAAGATGGGTACTGCTTACTCTGTTGATGAAGGTTAAATGTCTTAAGTTACAGATTATAAGTTTTAAGCTGTGTTAAAATCACTGTTTTCTGTTTATGACACAGCAGAAAGGAAAACCAAAAATATGAAAAAGAAAATGTCTTTTTTGCTGATAGTTATCATTTGCTTTGCATTACTAAATACAACTACAAATGCTGCAACAGGATATCAAGCCTATGCTGTTTACAATAGTGGGCAAAAAGTAGTGAATGTATTTGGACATGGAGCTATGATGGTGGGGGCATATTCCACGTCTTATAAACCTGTAGTACACATAACCACAATTGCTGGTCCGGTGAAGACGGACACTTGGTCTAATTTTATTGGAACGACAACTTTGTATGGTGCGTATTCACCCAAATCAGGATTTAATAACATGAAACGTGATCTTATTGTAGCAACAGCAAGATCTATGACATCGTATTCTATCAAATATTGTCTATTGGCACAAATTGATTATCCAACTTCAAAAATAGGGAACCCTGTGCTTGGTCTTGGGTCAATAACTGCATTAAGATGTGATGGTGTAATTGAGTATTGTTATGAATATAATGGGGTAAAGATTTTTGGTTCTTCCTCGGGTTGGAATATATCGGTACCTTCACTAGCTTCACGGAACGAGCATACTGGAGTTAGCATAACGCCACACTCACAGCGAGTTAATTATATGAATCTTGCTACGACTACCCCATAAATAATGACATATTATACAGACAGTGTATAGAAACGTTGTAGTCGTATAATTCTGTTATTGAATGTAAATAAATCATTGGATAGCAATCCCAAAAACGTATAACATAAGTATCTCTTAATGTTAAACAACAAAATATAGTTATCACAAACGCTAGGTTGACAACAAAAACAGATTATTTAATGGGAAAGTATAAAGTTTTTTGTATCCCTCAGTAGTAATCTAATCGTTCTGGCGAGATTGTCTGAAAAAATCGGTAAACAAGCTATTCGTCTAGTCACAAAAAGCATATCAGTCGATTCTAATACTTGCATAGAGATCTGGAATCGACAGCTATATTTGTTGTCTTAAGCCAGTTGAGCGCTAACTAACGCGAAATCATAACTGCCGGCTCAGCCGGCAGTTTGTTCGGTTCTATAATTGTCTTTTACCGGCTGGACTTCCGTCCTTATGAAAATGTGAAACCAGCCACCCCCAAATGGGTTCTCCCTGATATGTGATGATAATGTAACAATTAATTCTTGTTCATACGATATCTCGAGCAAAATAAGCAACACCCCAAAAATTTTTCTAATCAATGGGTTTGAGGGTTTTACTGTATGTCAGGAAAACCTAGCAGAAATAAAGATATTAAGCAGATTAGGATATGTCATTGATCCGATCCTCGCGGAAAACAAAAACTGTTCTTAAATCCAGATCACTTTTGGCAACCTTGAAGTTATCTTCAATATCGGATATCGGACAAACCCCCGATAAATTTGGATTATTTGGTTATCCGGCATATCCAATGTTGTATTTGGCCGGATCGGCAATGATTTTGAGCGCGTTATCAATTATCTCTTCGCGTTCCCTACGTGCTTTGTCCGCATATTTTTTTGCTCCAGAAGATGACTTGTTTTTCATCTATTAGCATCTTTTTTTCGAGCCATTCTTCATGCTAACTAGAATCTCGCGTACTTCTATTCGAGATTTGTTTTTGTACTCAAATTTCTCTTCCAATGGTTTGCCGTCTCTGTCAGTATAACCACGATCTTCAAGAACATATTTCTTGAATTGTTCAGAGCTTTTTCGAATTGAGAAGCTGAAGACATATCCATTTACACTTTTGTCCCTGTCTCCACCCTTGAGAAAATAGGTGTTGTCTAAAGAGGTGCAACCCCTAGCCGCAACAGCGATAACTCACTCAGGTGCAGAATTTGGTTAATGGTCAATAGCTTCATGATGGAATTGATATTGTACTTGAAGTTTTTGTGCCGGACTTTATTGTTGAAAAGCCGATCCAGTTAAAGCGTGTGATAATTTGGAAAATAACGACATAACCAAGATTGTAACGCTGGTGGGATTTTACATAAAGTTTTTCGTTCATATCGATTGCTAGCGTTAACTTTTTATCTATTTTTTCTTGGACATTCATTTTGTTGACAACTTCTTTGAAATGAGCGACCGGGTCAGAGTGCTGATTCAGCAGTTCATGAACATAACCCAACGTTTTGTAGTGCTTAGTCCTAGCCTGTTTTTTGTCCTAGTATTTCCTTTCAATAATCAAATAAATTCCAGCTTTGCGTTTTCTGACATCTAAGCGATGAGCCTTGTTGGATTCCCTCGATTTCTCATTTGGCCAGAAGGCAAACTAATAACACCTATATGCATTATATTATGCGATAATGTGCTACAAATATTTGTAAATAATTCGCAAAAAAATCCTCCCTAGCTCTTCTGCTGAGAGGTTCTTCGGTTTCTGGTCTATGTTTTATCTGTCAAACAAGAGATGGTGAAGGGCTTTAAAAATGTTCTTTTTGGCGGTGAAGGTTTATTCCTGACCACTTTAACAGGACCAGGAAAAGTTTGGCTGCAAACAATGACTTTATCGAATTTTGCCAAACAGCTGATTCCATTTTTGCCAAAATCCGGTAATTAAAAAAAGGTAATTGATTATGACATTTGATTTTTTGCAAGTAAAAGATTTTGCTGCTGCTGCTGTGCTTTCTGAGCTTGCCTCTGAAATATGGCATGAGCACTATGACAAGCTGATCGGATCTGAGCAGGTAAATTATATGATTGCCAAATTTCAGTCTCCAGAAGCTATAATCAACGATATAAAAGAAAAAAACTATGAATATTTTATCTTAAGCAGTGACTGCGATGATAAAGCAGGATACTATGCCGTGAAACCAGATCTTGCTGAGAAATCTCTTTTTCTCAGTAAGATCTATTTGTCCGAAAAGTTTAGAGGTCATGGATTGTCCAGAAAGATGATTGATCACATGAAGGCCAGACATAACCCTTCATATATCTGGTTAACTGTAAATAAAGGCAATTCAGGGAGCATAAAAGTATATCAGCATTTTGGATTTGAAATTATTTCTGAGCAGAAATCTGATATAGGATCTGGTTATTATATGGATGATTATGTCATGAAAATGCAGATATAATTGTCATAAGACTATTTTACTATCTTGAAAGGCCAACTGAAGATACCACCCATATCATATACATTTTCGTATCCATTTTTGACAAGAAACCTTGCTGCTTGAGCACTTCTTGCTCCGCTGGCACAATAAACAACAATAGCTTGGCTTTTGTCTGAAGGAAGTTCAGCCAGATT
>NZ_CDHP01000070.1:0-13516 GCF_900002895.1 Ercella succinigenes
TCAAATTGACTATTAAGCTTACTGTTTGCCTGCTTTAAAAGACGTTTAACAACAACCTGCTTCATATTGTCATAAAGTATTTCTTCTGGATATCCGCCAAAATATCTAAATGCATTGATATGACACTTTATTAAAGTACTGGTGCTCATATCTGTAACAAATTCTATATATCTCATACGTGAATATCCTAATATCATCAGGAAACAATAGAGTTTTTTCTTTTCTCCTTTTTCAAAAACATGATAGTTTTCAAAGAAGCCCCAATCTACCTGTGCTTGAAGTCCGGGAACTGTTTCAAAACGTACGGTTGCTTTATCATTTAGATTCTTTTTCTTTGAGGCTACATATTCACGTATTACTGTATATTTACTATCACATCCTATTTCCTGTAGTTTTTCCATAATTCGTACAGCACTATAGGGAGCCTCATCAAGCCATAAATCGATTTGTGGTTTGAATGGATCTAATTTTGATGCTTTTGGATGTTTAAGCTCATAAATAGGTTTTGTTTTGCTATGAGCATATTTCTTTGCTGTGCGTGGGTCTATCTGATACTTTTTGCTGAGTTCGGTATAGGATAAACCTTTTTTATAGTCGGCACGAATTTCCATCCATTTTTCTCCTTCCATTTTTGACACACCCCATTATTATTTTTTTTAGAAAGTGTATCATTTTTTTATATTCTTCGAGCCATAAATCTACATTTTTTTACCGCCATTTTCTTTCATTTTATCACCGTCATTGACACTTCGTACCAGATGGCTTTGGCACCGGTGACTGTGTGGTTATTGGTGACGGAACGCTTCATATCATAGATTTTAAGTTTGGCTATCAATGGGTTTCTGCAGAAGAAAACCCGCAGCTAAAACTTTACAGTTTAGCGGCCGTGGAGCTGTTAGATGGAATTTATGACATCAGCGAAGTGTCCATGAGCATCTATCAGCCGCGAAGGGAGAATGTCAGCACCCATACGGTTGCTAAAGAATCCTTGTATCAGTGGGCTGAAGACATTTTGGTACCAACTGCAAAGCTCGCTTTCGAAGGTGGCGGTGAATTTGTACCTGGTGAGCATTGTCAGTTCTGCCGGGCAGCAGTCAAATGCCGAGCCAGAGCTGAGGAAAAGCTAAAGCTCGCACGATTTGAGTTTTCCCTGCCGCCAATCCTCACAGACGATGACATCGAAGGCATCTTAGCAAAGCTGGACGACCTGACAGCCTGGGCAAACGATATAAAGTCCTATGCCTTTGAAGCAGCACTCAATCATGGTAAGCGCTGGTGCGGATTCAAGCTGGTGGAGGGCCGCTCAAACAGAAGGTATAAGAACGAGGAAGCCGTCGCAGAGGCCGCAAAGGCTGCAGGCTACCGCGACATATACCGACAATCCCTGATCACTCTCACCGAAATGGAGAAGCTGATGAGCAAATCAAAATTCAGTAAAATCCTCGGTGAGTTCATTGAAAAACCGCCGGGAAAGCCGGCGCTGGTACCTATTACCGATAAACGACCGGAAATTAATACATCCGCAAAACAAGATTTTAAGGAGGAAATTTAATATGTCAAACACAGCTAATAAAACAAACACAGGTGTTAGGGTTAATCCCACGAAGGTAGTTACAGGCATAGTCCGTCTCAGTTATGCCAACGTCCATGAGCCGAAAAGCATCAACGGAGGCGCAGAGAAATACAGCGTTTCCCTTATTATCCCTAAGTCCGATGCCAAGACCTTAGAGGCTATTAACAAAGCAGTAGACGCTGCTATAGAGGAAGGACGCGGCAAGTTCGGTGGGAAGATTCCCAATAAGGCTGCTTTAAAATTGCCTATGCGTGATGGTGATATTGACCGCCCTGACGACGAGGCGTATGCAGACAGCTACTTTGTAAATGCCAATTCCAATTCTGCTCCGGAGATCGTGGACAAGTCCCTGGATCCTATTATGAGCCGTTCGGAGGTTTACTCCGGAGTATACGCGAGGGTCAGCATCAATTTCTATGCCTTCAACTCCAATGGCAACCGAGGTGTCGCCTGCGGTCTGGGGAATATCCAGAAGGTCCAGGATGGCGAGCCGCTTGGTGGCAGAACCAGTGCTGCAGATGATTTCACATCAGACTATGACGGCGATGACTTCCTCGGCTAAGGACATACGCATCATACAAAGGATTGGGCGGCGAGATTTCTTGCCGCTTTTTTCCGCTAAGGAGGTCATATGAAAACACTCTCAATCGATATTGAAACGTTCTCCAGCTTTGATCTGACGAAAAGCGGTGTTTACCGTTACTCAGAGGCCCCGGACTTTGACATACTTTTATTTGGTTATTCCATTGATGGTGGTGAAGTACAGGTTGTTGATCTTGCCAGCGGTGAAGTTCTGCCGGAGGAAATCATCAGGGCTCTGCTGGATGATGCGGTCATAAAGTGGGCCTTCAATGCCCAGTTTGAACGGATATGCCTATCCCGCTGGCTGTCACGCCAAGGCATAACGCTGGATCAGAATAATCCTGAAAGCCAATTTATAAGCTTGGCATCCTGGCGCTGCACCATGGTTTGGTCTGCCTATCTTGGCTTACCCCTTTCCCTGGAGGGTACTGGAGCGGTACTTGGTCTTGAAAAGCAAAAGCTCAAGGAAGGAAAAGACCTGATCCGATATTTCTCGATGCCCTGCAAGCCGTCAAAGATAAATGGCGGGCGGGAGCGGAACCTGCCGGCTGATGCCCCGGAAAAGTGGGAGCAGTATAAAGCATACAATGCCCGTGATGTGGAGACAGAGCTTGAGATCCAAGCCAAGCTTCATAAGTTCCCTGTGCCAGCTTTTGAATGGCCGAATTATATTCTTGATCAAGAAATAAATGATCGTGGCATCCGTCTGGATATGGGGCTGGTTGGTGAAGCAATTCGCTTTGATAACCGAGCCAAACAGGAGCTCACTTATCTGATGCAGCAAATGACTGAGCTGGACAATCCAAACTCGGTTGCGCAGATGAAGGCGTGGCTGTCTGAACAGGGCTTAGAAACCGACACCCTGGGCAAGGCTGCCGTAAAGGAGCTTCTGAAAACAGCGCCTGAACCACTTGGCAAGGTTCTGGAGCTCAGGCAGTCTCTGGCCAAAAGCAGTGTCAAGAAATATACCGCCATGCAAAATGCCGTCTGCTCTGATGGTAGGGTTCGTGGGCTTTTACAGTTTTACGGTGCGAATCGGACCGGGCGCTGGGCCGGAAGGCTCGTGCAGGTCCAGAATCTGCCCCAAAACCACCTGCCTGACTTGGAGCAAGCAAGGCAGCTCGTCAAGCTTGCCAGTACGAAATGCTGGAAGCGCTCTACGATACAGTGCCGGAGGTACTTTCGGAGCTCATCCGTACCGCTTTTATTCCGAAGCCCGGTCAACAATTCATTGTGGTTGACTTTTCCGCGATTGAAGCTCGTGTGATTGCATGGCTTGCTGGTGAGTCATGGCGAAATGAGGTATTTGCAACCCACGGCCGGATCTATGAAGCGTCGGCCAGTCAGATGTTTCATGTGCCAATTGAGGAGATTACCAAGGGCAGCACCTTGCGGCAAAAGGGCAAAATATCAGAGCTCGCCCTTGGCTATGGCGGGTCGGTTGGCGCACTCAAAGCCATGGGCGCACTTGATATGGGTGTCTTAGAGGATGAGCTTCAGCCTCTGGTCAATATATGGCGTGCGGCCAATCCAAACATTGTTAGGTTCTGGTGGGATGTGGACCGGGCTGCTATGACGGCTGTTCAGGAGCGAACCGTTACGTCTACTCATGGCATTCAGTTTGAGTGCAGAAGCGGGATGCTTTTCGTGAAATTACCTTCAGGCAGACAACTCTCGTATGTGAAACCAAAGCTCGGTCAGAACCGATTCGGAAACGACGCGGTGACCTATGAGGGTGTCGGAGCAACGAAAAAATGGGAACGCATCGAGACCTATGGTCCAAAGCTGGTGGAAAACATCGTTCAGGCAGTATCCCGCGATCTTCTCTGTCATGCCCTTCAGAGCTTCCGGCACTATGAAATTGTAATGCATGTCCATGATGAGCTCGTCATCGAAGCCAACGCCCATTTGTCGATGGAGGCAATTTGCGAGCAAATGAGCCAGGTTCCACTTTGGGCTGAAGGGCTTTTACTTCGTGCCGATGGGTTTGTGTGCCCATTTTACAAAAAAGATTAAAGAAATTTGAAAAGGACCGTCCGAAACCGCCCTTTCTCGTGGCTTAAAGCGAAGGCAACAAACAAAATCCTCTGGCCTTCAGAAAGGACGGTTCAAATATGAACAATTTACAGGTTTTCTCCTACGAGGGGAAGGAAGTCAGAACAATCGCGAAAAGTGGCGAGCCTTGGTGGGTGCTGAAGGATGTGTGCGAGGTGCTGGGGTTAAGCAATCCATCAATTGTAGCCGCAAGGCTGGATGCCGATGAGGTGACTAAGTTTGACTTAGGGGGCTTGTCCGGTGAAAGCAACATTGTCAGTGAGAGCGGGCTTTACAACGTTATCCTGCGCTCTGACAAACCCGAGGCTCGTAGGTTCAAGCGCTGGGTTACCCACGAAGTCCTGCCATCCATCCGAAAGCACGGAGCATACCTTACCTCAGACAAGCTGGAAGAAATCATGAATGATCCAGATGCCTGGATCAAGGTGTTGACCGCGCTGAAGGAGGAACGCCAGGCAAAGGAACGCCTGCAGCTTCAGGCGGAGGCAGACAAGCCTAAGGTGGTTTTTGCCGATGCGGTATCGGTATCGGATGGAACCATCCTCATTGGTGAGCTTGCCAAAATCCTGAAGGGCAACGGTATAGAAATCGGCCAGAATCGTTTGTTCGAACGGCTGCGTCAGGATGGCTACCTGATTAAGCGTAAGGGCACCGACTACAATGCACCAACCCAAAAAGCAATGGAGCTGGGACTGTTCAGGGTGAAGGAAACCGCCATCACCCATTCCGATGGTCATGTCACCATTTCCAAAACCACTAAGGTCACAGGCAAGGGTCAGCAGTACTTCATCAACTATTTTCTCGGTGGAGGTAGCAGCTATGGACAGATTTAATGCGGAAGGCTATCCAGATCCGACCGCAGCAGATGCACTGGCAACGGTGAAACGGGAGGAAAAAGCAAAAGCCTGGAAGCCATGCGTGTTTATCTGTTCACCCTTTGCCGGTGATATTGAAGGTAACACCATGAGAGCAATCCGATACACACACTTTGCGGTGGTAAGTGGAGCGATTCCCTTCGCTCCCCACCTGCTCTATCCGCAGGTGCTGGATGAAAATGACCTTGCAGAGCGGGAGCTTGGGCTGTTTTTCGGGCTGGTCTGGCTTGGAAAATGCGATGAGCTCTGGGTGTTTGGCCGCTATATATCAAACGGCATGAAACGGGAAATCGCCAAGGCAAAATAACGCTGTATCCCTATCCGGCGTTTCAACGACAAGTGTGAGGAGGAATTTGAATGAAAATAGCTGTCGGTAACAGCCGTATGGATAAACGGTGGAAAAATAAGGACATCACCTGGCCGGCCTTCAAGGACACGGTTCGGACCACGAGACGCACAACAGAAACAGTATCCGAGTTTCGTAAGCTGACAAAAGCACGCCAGGATTCCATCAAGGATATTGGCGGTTTCGTTGGTGGAGCCCTCCGTGAGGGAAAACGCCGTAATGGCTACGTGCTTTGCCGGACATTACTCACGTTGGATATGGACTATGCGACGCCGGACACCTGGGCACAGTTGGAGTCCCTTTATGATTGGGCCTGTTGTCTGTATTCCACCCATAAGCATACGCCAGAGGCACCGCGCCTTCGGCTGGTCATCCCATTGGAGCGCGAGGTCAGCGAGGATGAATACCCGGCTTTGGGCCGCATGGTGGCCAAGGAAATTGGCATCGACATGTTTGATGATACGACCTATGAACCGTCACGCCTGATGTACTGGCCTTCCACCTCCTCGGACGGAGAGTTTGTGTTTCAGGAAAAGGACGGTGCCCTGCTTGATCCGGATGCCTATCTCTCAAAATACGTCGACTGGCGGGATGCCTCCATGTGGCCAACCTCGAAACGGCAGTCGGAGGTTATCCTGCATAGCCTCAAGCAGCAAAAGGACCCGCTCGAGAAAAGCGGTGTGGTTGGAGCCTTTTGCAGGGCTTACTCTATTGAGGATGCCATTGCCGAGTTTTTACCGGAGGTTTATGAGCCCTCTGCAATGGAAAGCCGATTTGACTATATTCCCGCCGACTCCAGTGCCGGTGTGGTTATTTACGGCGGTAAGTTCGCCTATTCCCACCATGCTACGGACCCAGTCTGCGGGAAGCTACTAAATGCCTTTGATCTGGTGCGGCTCCATAAATACGCAGAGCTTGAGGAAAAGGCATCGTTTAAAGCAATGTCCGAATTCGCTGTGAAGGATGCTCGGGTAAAGGCACAGCTTACCCAGGAGAGAAAGCTCCAGCTCGAGGAGGAGTTTTCGGAAGAGGAGGATTGGCAAGGTCGGCTGGAGCTTGAAAAGAACGGAAAGATTAAGGACACCCTGTCTAACATTTCGACCATTCTGCGGTATGACCCGGCGCTGCAGCCCATCGTGTTCAACCAGTTCAAGAACCTGATTGACGTCATTAGCGAGCTGCCGTGGCCGCAGGTCAAGCCCGGTTGGAGTGACACTGACCTGGCTTGCTCTAAGCTCTATTTTGAGCGCAGCTATGGGATCTGGTCGCCAACCAAGTTCAAGGATGCGCTTCTGGGTGTGGTATCGGTGGAGCGACTGTATCACCCGATTAAAAACTATCTCAGCACTCTCAAGTGGGATGGAGTAGAGCGGTTAGACACTCTGCTGATTGACTATCTTGGTGCCGACGATACACCCTACGTACGAGCTGTCACACGAAAAACGCTGGTAGCAGCGGTGGCCCGGATCTACCGGCCGGGGACAAAATTCGACTCCATCTTAGTTTTGAACGGCTCTCAAGGCATCGGCAAGTCCACGCTCTTTTCCAGGCTGGGTGGTTCATGGTATTCCGACTCACTGTCCATCTCAGATATGAAGGATAAAACCGCACCGGAAAAGCTGCAGGGCTATTGGATCTTAGAGCTCGGCGAGTTAGCTGGCATCAAAAAGATGGACGTGGAAACAGTGAAGTCGTTCATCACACGTACTGACGACAAATATCGACAGTCTTATGGCGTATCGGTGGAAAGCCACCCACGCTCCTGCATCATTGTTGGCACCACTAACTCGGACGGCGGCTTCCTCCGGGACATCACAGGTAATCGCCGGTTCTGGCCTGTGCGCGTCATGGGTCATGGCAAGCATTATGCCTGGGAGCTTTCTGAGGTGGACCAGATTTGGGCCGAGGCCATTGAACGCTATAAGGCTCATGAGGAGCTTTTCCTTAAAGGTACTCTGGCCGAAGAGGCTGTTACACAGCAGCGGGATGCGATGGAAAGTGATGACCGCGAGGGCTTGGTTGCTGAATACCTGGAGGTCCTGCTACCGGATGGCTGGGACAAGCTAGACCTGTATCAGCGCCGCAACCATCTCAATGGCGGCGAGTTTGGTGAGCCGCTCAAGGCTGGCAGTGTCAAACGAAACCAGGTCTGCGTCATGGAGATCTGGTGCGAGTGCTTCTGCAAGGCCCGCGAATCGATTAGAAAGGGCGACTCCTATGAAATCGAAGGCATCCTGAATAAGATCGGCGGCTGGAAAAAGTTTGACGGTAACAAAACCGGCAAAAAGCATGTGCCTCTCTATGGCTCGCAGCGGGTGTTCGTCCGCTTGGAAGGCGAGGTGTAGCGCATGCCAATTAAGCTTATAAGTAGTAAGGCACGTAAGATGGGCAAAGTCGCAAGCCCTTCATCTATCAGGGTTCAAGGCATGCTTGTTCCTATTGTGCCTATAACTCATCTATTAAATGTTGTAGTTATAAGTAGTAAAGGAGTAATAGGCACGTATAAGCGCATATACGCGCGTAAGAGTTTTAAGTGCTTGGGCATAGACATGGGCACAAGGAGGTTCATATGCGTGAAAAAATAACAGAACAAAAACTGGTCCGGGCGGTGAAGGCTGCCGGTGGAATTGCCGTGAAGCTGGTTTCGCCTGGTTTTGATGGAATGCCAGACCGACTTCTTCTTTTACCGGGTGCAAAAATAGCCTTCGTTGAGGTTAAGGCGATGGGCTGTAAACCACGGCCTTTGCAGATAAGAAGGCATGAGCTGTTAAGGGCCTTGGGCTTTTTAGTCTTTGTGTTGGACGATGAAAGGTTGATACCTTCAATGCTTTCGGAAATTATGGGAGGAGGTGCCGGACGATGCCAGCAAAAAGAAGAGTGATAGTCGCTTGTGATTGGTGCGGCAAAGAGTTTGAAAGGTGCCCGTCCGTCATTAAAAAGCATAATTTCTGTTGTCGGCAGTGTTTAGCAGACTTCAGCAACAAGTCAAAGAATCCTGAAGGTTATGACAGTCTAAAAGATTATCCCGGACAAAGCCAAAACATGTCCGCAATAAATAAAAAGTTAAATCCCTCAAGGATGAATGCTACTACTAGGTCAAAGCTGCGGCAAGCTCGTCTTCAGACGGAGCATAACGGTAGAACATATGCGAAGTATTATGGACGACTGCAACATCGACTTGTGGCTGAAAAAATGATTGGACGGAAACTTAGGAAAGAAGAGGTAGTCCATCATGTTGATGGAGATAAGAGAAACAACGCACCTGAAAACTTGATGGTTATGGATGCGGCTGAGCATGCACGTTTCCACCTCCGCCTGCATCGTTTTTGGTTTAAAGGAGGTGCTGGCGGTGATCTGTGAGCTTCATGAATATCAAAAATACTCCGTGGATTATCTTCTTTCGCATCCCGTTGCAGCGTTATTTCTTGATTGTGGTCTTGGGAAAAGTTTAATCGCACTTACTGCCATTTTCGACATGACACTAGACAGCTTTCTTCTTCGAAAGGTGCTGGTTATCGCACCCCTCAGAGTGGCTCGTGATACTTGGCCTGCCGAAATTGAAAAATGGGAGCATCTATCCGGTTTAACCTATGCGGTTGCGGTTGGAAGTGAGCAAGAGCGCAAAGCGGCACTGCTGCAAAAGGTGCAGGTACACCTCATCAACCGCGAAAATGTCGAATGGCTGGTCACAAAAAGTGGACTGCCCTTTGATTATGACATGGTGGTGGTCGATGAGCTGTCCTCCTTCAAATCACATCAGGCTAAGCGTTTCAAGAGCCTCCTGAAGGTTCGGCCAAGCGTGAAGCGGATTGTCGGCCTCACGGGCACCCCGTCAAGTAACGGGCTCATGGATATTTGGGCGGAGTTCAGGCTTTTGGACATGGGACAGCGCCTTGGCCGCTTTATCGGTAACTACCGGTCCACCTTCTTTCTTCCTGACAAGCGAAATGCCCAGGTGGTGTTTTCCTATAAGCCAAAGCCGG
Organism: Ercella succinigenes; assembly: GCF_900002895.1. Taxonomy (NCBI): domain Bacteria; kingdom Bacillati; phylum Bacillota; class Clostridia; order Eubacteriales; family Oscillospiraceae; genus Ercella; species Ercella succinigenes. The sequence continues at coordinate 9,415 of NZ_CDHP01000070.1, forward strand.
GTGCTGAGGAAGCTATCTATCGCTTGATCTCAGACATCACCATCTCTATGAAGGGTACTGACCATTTGAGGCTACCAGAACTAATGATGAACGAGGTTCCCGTCCGGATGTCAGCTGCTGAAGAAAAGCACTACCAAACCATGAAGGATGATATGGTGTTGTCCCTTAAAGGCAAGGAAATCGATGCGGCAAATTCAGCAGCCCTTTCAGGGAAGCTGTTGCAAATGGCTAATGGTGCGGTTTATGACGAGAATCACGGGGTAGCTCACCTGCATGACCGTAAGCTGGATGCCCTGGAGGATCTGATTGAAGCCGCCAATGGCAAGCCTGTACTTATAGCCTACTGGTTTAAGCATGACATTGAGCGAATACTGGAACGCTTCCCTGCTGAACGGTTGGATTCAGCCGATAGTATTCGCCGGTGGAACAATGGTGAAATACCCATCGCTGTAATTCATCCGGCATCTGCCGGACATGGTCTGAACTTGCAGGCCGGAGGTTCTACCCTCGTATGGTTTTCGTTGACCTGGAGCTTGGAGCTATATCAGCAGACCAATGCCAGGCTCTGGCGACAAGGCCAAAAGGATACAGTAGTTATTCACCATATCATCGCCAAGGATACGATTGACGAGCTGGTCATGAAAGCCCTACGGCTAAAAGATAATGTCCAGGCTGCGCTGATTGATGCGGTTCGGGCTAACCTAAAGAAGGAGGTCATCGAATGATAGCATTAAAATACATCAACAAAAACGCCGCTACTGTAGCCGCCATCCGTGACTACGAAAACATTCGGTTTATTATCAATAACACTCCGCAGGAAATCAAGGATGTGTACGAGCAGATGACCTCTCCCAGAGGTCCGAAGCTCTCCGGGATGCCCTCGGTACGAAATCCTCAATCTGGTGCCGATAAGCTTGCGGCACAGATTGATAAGCTGGACATTCTGCGGGAGCGTTACAGCCAAGCCATTGAATATATGGCTTGGTTCGAGCCTGCATGGTCCAGCCTGACCGACACTGAGCAGCATATCCTTTCGGAGTTTTACATGACGGACAACCAGAAATCAGGTGCGACCTATCGCCTGATGAGCGAACTTAACTACAGTGAGAGCCATGTAGAGCGACTCCGGTCGAATGCTCTGAATCATATTCGTAGTAAGCTATTCGGATAAAGGTGATGCACTTTTTCTGTTAAATGAAAATAATGGTCTTATAAAAATAAAAAAATGCACTATTTAGTGCATTTTTTATTGACTAAGAGCATATACTGGTGTTATGATGGTGTTGACAAAGGAGGGAGATTGATGAGTCAGCACTATAATCAGAACTACACGAAGGAAGAAATTTCTGCCGTGTTACAGAAAATTCAGGAATGCGTGAGTAGCGGTAAATATTCGGTAGAACAAAATGTGAATAGAGCAGAAAATATCGCCCTAATTCGTGAATATAACCTTACTTCCGAGAAGCAACGACGCATACTAATGCAAATCGAAGTAGAAGATTTTTGTCACTCTTTAAAAAATACCAAACTTGGCTATGAGCATGAAATTTTATATGTATTTTGCCCGCAAGTGGCTCTATTTAATTTGGATGATGAGGAAAAACAGCTTGATTTATATACAAAGTTCAATATTCTCGATTTACGTTCGGGAAGCAGAGCGATAGTTATATCGTTCCATGAACGAAACAAGCCGATAGATTATCTTTTTAGATGATCTTGAGGAATGAAAGGAGGCACCATGATGAATAGAATCGTATTTTGTCCGGAATGCAGGAAGGATGTAAAGTTTTCAGTAAAAGAAAAGGTCGACTCTGCTGAGTTAAAAGGTGATGTTTATGAGTTTACTTCTAAGACCGCTTATTGCGACGAATGCGGAGCTGAGGTATACGTACCTGAAATCGAAGATGAAAATTTGAAAGCTCTATATGATGCTTATCGCCAAAAGCACGGCATTATATCCCTAGAAGATATCAGGGCTATTCCCGAAAAGTATAACATCGGGAAAAGACCACTATCACTACTGCTTGGCTGGGGAGAGCAAACCTTCAGCCGGTATTATGATGGTGACATGCCTGCAAAACAGTATTCTGAAAAGCTGAAACAGGTTCTTGCTGATCCTGCGTATTATTTATCACTTCTGGAAAGTGGAAAAGAAAATCTTAAAAGTGATAAAGCGTATGAAAAGAGCAAAGCGGCTACGGAGAGTATTCTGAACATTTCAGTTGCACCGCAGTCAACCTTGGATCTTGTTGTAGATTATGTACTATCACAGTGCCAGGACATTACGCACCTCTCCTTGCAAAAAGCATTGTATTATGTGCAAGGCTTTAACTATGCCTTTTTCGGAAGCTTTTTATTTGAAGAGGATTGTGAAGCTTGGGTACATGGCCCTGTCTACCGAGATATTTATAGACGTTACAGTGGTTATTGCTATGACCCTATAGACACTGTTGAAGAACCAGATATTTCTTACATGCCGGCAGAAGAAAAGGTGTTGCTCGATAGTGTTGTTAAGCACCTTTGCTGTTACAGCGGTAAGACACTTGAGTCTTTTACGCATGTAGAAACTCCTTGGATCTCAACGCGCGGGAATCTGCCAGCCGAAGTATCAACTGACAGAATAATTCCTAAACAAATTATTGGAGAGTATTTTACTTCTGTAAAGGATAAGTACCGTATGCTTACGCCTGCAAACATCAAAGACTATGCGCAGGATATGTTTTCTAAGCTCTAACATTATTGTTTCTGAAATGGCCACCACTTAATCGTGGTGGCTTTTTCTATTTCAAAAGATGAGGGAATTCTGAGGGAGTGTTTGGTTAAGGGCGTTGTATAATAATAGTATCGAAAGCTATATCAAGAGCCTTCGCGGGAAAACCTGCGGGGGCTTTTTGCATGCCTAAAACAAGGAGGTATTAATCGTCATCTTCACCGTAACCATATACTGTGTTTTTATGTTTAAAGTATGGAAGGATACATAAGCGTTTGGATTGTCTCCGTCTTCCAAGGGTAATGATAGAACTCCGCTCGATAAAGATTGTCCACAATTTTCGCATTCCATAGCGTATACCTCCTTATGCATCTTTTGTTGGCTGAATATCGTTGTTGGGAAGAAAACTTTCGTCATGGGATTCAGGAACTAGTTCTTCTTTTGTAGGCTGGTAGTCCTTAAAAGCATCCAGAATAGCTTCGGCTTCTTCGTTTTGCTTTGACTTTTCACGGCCGTCCTTGATGATCTTTGCAATTAAGAATATAAGCCCTGCACCGCCAGCGCCTCCGATGACTCCTTGGAGCCGTCCGAGTTTGATGTAGCTTTTTCCTTCATCAAGAAAGAACTTAGCGATTCGGATTAGGCTGTCAATGACGGTGATAAAATGAAAGAAAATGGCGGTAAAAAAATGTAGATTTATGGCTCGAAGAATATAAAAAAATGATACACTTTCTAAAAAAAATAATAATGGGGTGTGTCAAAAATGGAAGGAGAAAAATGGATGGAAATTCGTGCCGACTATAAAAAAGGTTTATCCTATACCGAACTCAGCAAAAAGTATCAGATAGACCCACGCACAGCAAAGAAATATGCTCATAGCAAAACAAAACCTATTTATGAGCTTAAACATCCAAAAGCATCAAAATTAGATCCATTCAAACCACAAATCGATTTATGGCTTGATGAGGCTCCCTATAGTGCTGTACGAATTATGGAAAAACTACAGGAAATAGGATGTGATAGTAAATATACAGTAATACGTGAATATGTAGCCTCAAAGAAAAAGAATCTAAATGATAAAGCAACCGTACGTTTTGAAACAGTTCCCGGACTTCAAGCACAGGTAGATTGGGGCTTCTTTGAAAACTATCATGTTTTTGAAAAAGGAGAAAAGAAAAAACTCTATTGTTTCCTGATGATATTAGGATATTCACGTATGAGATATATAGAATTTGTTACAGATATGAGCACCAGTACTTTAATAAAGTGTCATATCAATGCATTTAGATATTTTGGCGGATATCCAGAAGAAATACTTTATGACAATATGAAGCAGGTTGTTGTTAAACGTCTTTTAAAGCAGGCAAACAGTAAGCTTAATAGTCAATTTGA
>NZ_CDHP01000071.1:0-74069 GCF_900002895.1 Ercella succinigenes
GAAGAATCAGCGTTCCTACTCTAGTTGTCAGGGTACGCTCGCGATAGCCATTCCGATAGCTGACACGTCCATCACTTCGCTCATACGGCTCGGCATTCAATTGTTCGCTGGCCTGTCCTCGCAGCACCGCATCAAATACTTTTTCCAGTAATTTCGCCACCCCGTTCTCCCGATTTCCAAGCATAAGGTCTTTAAGAATTTCGTCTTCCAGTGTAAGATGTACTTGAGCCATGATCTCATTCCTTTCAGTTGTTAGTTTCGCAAAACCTATTATACCGAAAGCGAGCTCGTGGCTCTTTTTTATTTCTCAATTTACACCAAGTATACGGACTTTATCTTTTTTTACGAAATTGTTTGTGATAGCTTATATAAAGAAAGAACTTGTGTCATAGATAGGAAGTGTAAGGGATGACTCTGGCTACGTTTTTAGATTTATTGATTAATATTTTTTTTGCCGGAATTGCCGGAGCTTTGGTTTATGCTTTGTTTCGCTATTATTACCGTGGTCTACCAACTATACAAATGCTCGATATTTCAATAATACCTGCATGTGTACTAACTGCTTTTTTGTTTTCTCAATTCAGCGTCTGGCCTGCACTTTCGATAATTCTGGTTTTAGTTTTTGGAATTATTCATTTTAGAACCGTTATTAGTGATTTAACTGATCTTATTTTTGTTTTTTGGGCTTTATTATCAGGAATTTTAATTGGTGCCGGCCTGGATTTTTATATATTATTGTCAAATCTTCTGATAACCCTTGTAGGTATCCTGATCATAAAAATGAAGCAGCAACGTCAGTTTTATCTGTTTCTAATCAGGTACGAAACAGATATTGAGGTTCAGCTAAATAAAAAACTTGAGCCTTTACAGGCAATTGTGCAAGAACAATTATATACTGATGATCTTTGTGATCTTACATTAAAATTACCTGAACAATTTGTTGATCTTGATCTGATTGATGAAATTTCGCAGATGAAAGGGGTTCATCAGGCTCTAATGGTTCAAAGTGATAGTTTTCGCTAACCAGAGCTATTTGCAATACTTAAACAATTGGCAGTATGCATTATCTTTAAACATATTATTTGTGATCAATTCAGTCTTTCATTGTGCTATACTCTTTTCATATTTGTGCAGGAGGCTTATTTTATGCCTAAAAAAAATCTGAAAAAGGCTGTTCTTAATCATAAAAAAATTATCATAGTCTTGTCTTCTTTGTTTATCCTTATAATCTTATTCACACTAATTGCTATTGGGTCATGTAACAAAAACAAATCAATAGAAGAAACAACACAAACAAGTGAAACAACTTCACTTGAGACCACAAAACAAACTGAAAGTACTACGGAAAACAGTTCTTATACATATGATTTGAACCCTTTAAGTGGTTTAGCTTTAACTGATAATTCCATTATTGGTCAAAGACCTATCGCAATCATGATTAATAATGTAAAAGTTGCGAACCCCCAGATCGGAGTGGGTCAGGCCGAGATACTTTTTGAGATGGAAGTTGAATACGGTCTTACAAGAATGATGGCTGTTTTTGCCGATGTAAATTCTATTCCCGAGACAGGTTCGATTCGCAGTGCCAGGCACGATTTCATAGATCTTGCAGGTGGTCTTGATGCCATTTTTGTACATATTGGCGGCTCCTATATGGCTTATAATCAACTTCAAAACCAGGGGACAGATCATCTGGACGGACAAGTATTGGCAGATACATTCTGGCGTGATCAGGACTGGGCAAAAAATCGTGGTTATGAACATAGTGTCAAAACCACGGGCGATCGTATATTGGCGGCAATAGAAAAACTTGAAATAAGAAGAGATGTAAAAGAGGATTATGAAAAACCATTTAACTTTAATCCTGAAACTGAGTTTGTTGTTAGTGGTGATATAAAAGCGGATCAGGCGGATATAGTTTTTTCCGGTGCAGCTTCTACTTCTTTGCTTTACAACAAGGACAGTAAGCTTTATGAAAAAAGCCAACATGGTCAAGTTCAGATTGATATGGGTACCAATAAGGCTCACTCTTACACCAATGCTCTTATACTGCAGGCAAATATAGGCAGAGTTGGTTCAGATATACTTGCGGAGGTAGACCTTAGTGCTGGATCTGGCTATTATCTTACCGGTGGTAAGGCGGAAGAAATCACCTGGGAAAAAGGTGGAACCTATGACGATTTTAAATTCTACAAAGCAGACGGCAGTGAGCTTTTGCTTAATTGCGGACAAACATATATAGCTATAATGTCAGACAGGCAGACTGTTTCCTTTGAATGATATTTTTTCAATTTTATAATTCTATATTTTTACAAATCAAGTTATAGTTCATCTTCAGCAAGGGTGAACTATAATTTTATGTTTAATCCTCTCCTGAACGGCTGCCATCTTTTAAGCGGCGGTCTATTTCCCTTTTGGCTTGCTTCTTAGCCTCATCATTACGCTTATCATACTGCTTCTTACCTTTTGCCAGACTAACTTCTATTTTTACACGCCCATGCTTAAAATATACTTTTGTTGGAACCAAGGTCAAACCTTGTTGTTTGACTATTCCAAACAATCTGAGAATCTCTCTTTTATGCATAAGTAATCTTCTGGCTCTCAGAGGATCCTGATTAAATCTGTTACCTTGTTCATAAGGACTTATATGCATGCCATGAACAAAAAGCTCGCCATTTACTATTGAAGCATAGCTTTCTTTAAGGTTTATCGACCCTTGACGAATTGATTTTACCTCAGTTCCGGCAAGCTCAATTCCAGCTTCCAATCTTTCTTCAATATGATAATCATGATAAGCCTTCTTATTTTCAGCTACCAATTTATATTTTTTGTCCTGAGCCATCTTTTTTACCTGCAGCTTTCTATCTTATTAATTGCAAAAAACTTATTTGTATTTTCCCTGATTATATTATCAAAAACCGTTTTCAGCGTGTATATTCACATAGTTATGCACACTATCCACATAGTTTTCCACACAAAATATGGTTTTTACATATCTACAACCCCGATTTTACAAGCTTTGTCAGATTTTGTCGAATTTTGTCCACATTTGTCGGATTTGAATATTCCACAGCAAATTCATGAATATTCAAAAATTATACACATTTAGTTCACTCTTTGACTTAAAACATCAAAACTTTCAACCTTCACCTTTGAGATTTAATCCACAATGATTTTAACTAAAAACAAAGGCAAAGTTTTAATAAAATCAGCTCACAAATCCAGACTGGCGACAGCATTTAAATCCATAGATGATGTCTTCCCTTTCAAGAAGGAAAAATAACCTGCGCTGGCTATCATTGCAGCATTATCAGTACACAAAATCAAAGGCGGATACGTCAATTCAATATTGTTCTGATTCGTTTTCTTACGCATCAATTCTCTAAGAGCACTGTTTGCTGATACTCCTCCGGCCAAAACTACACGTTTTATACCGTAATCCTGAGCCGCTTGTATAGCGTGGTCAGATAATACGTCCACAATTGCATGCTGAAAAGTTGCAGCAAAGTCCTGAAGTGATATTATTTTCTGCCAACTATCATCATCTTTACATTCTGCTTGCTGCTTTAACTGGTTCAGCTGATTTAAAGCGGCAGTTTTTAGACCACTAAAAGAAAAATCCAGACTATCATTAAAACGAGTTCTAGGCAGATAAAAAGCATCTGTTCTGCCGTTTTTTGCCGTTTTATCCATTAAAGGGCCTCCTGGATACCCAAGCCCAAGAGCTCTTGCAAGTTTATCAAAAGCTTCTCCTGCTGCATCATCTCTCGTGCGCCCGATAACCTTAAAGCTGTCATAATCATCGACAAGTACCAGATGACTGTGTGCACCAGAAACAACTAGACACAAGAAGGGTGGCTCAAGCTTTGGATCAGCCAGATAATTGGCAGCTATATGTCCGGCTATGTGCTGAACACCAATCAAAGGCAGGCCGCTTGCCAAAGCAAGACCTTTTGCCGCTGATAGACCAACTAATAAAGCCCCTACAAGTCCAGGTCCGTAAGTCACTGCTACTGCGCTGATATCTTCCAGGCTGACATCAGCCTCAGTTAATGCCTGATCAATTACCGGCAATATTGCTTCAACATGCATTCTGGATGCGATTTCTGGCACAACACCGCCAAACTGCTGGTGAAAGTCTGCCTGAGAGGCAATGATATTAGACAAAATCTGCCGTCCATCTGCTACAACTGCAGCAGCAGTCTCGTCACAAGATGATTCTATACCTAAAATCAGAGTTTGCTTTGACATAATATTTTACCTCTATTAGAACACCAGATTAACCCAGTTCTGATCAATTAAAACTAAAAGGCCCAGAACTATAACATAAGAGGCAAAAACTAAAATGCCCTTGGCAGTAAGTTTCTTGAGCATATAATTCATTGCCAGATAGCCGGATATTGCAGAAGCTGCAACACCTATGATCAAAACCAAAGGATCAATTTCTGTGATAGCAGATCCTTCGCCCTTAAATAATTTGACAAGATCCAGTGCAAAACCACCGGCAATTGCAGGAATTGACATCAAAAAAGAAAATCTGATTGCTTTTTTACGCTTTATTTTACAGTGCAATAAGGCAGCCAATGTAGATCCTGATCTTGATATACCTGGCATAATTGCTACAGCCTGACCTAGACCGGCAATCAAAGCCTGTTTATATGATATCTCTTTTTCATTTGAATTGTTGGTTTCTGGTTTTATTTCTTCATCTTCTGTTTTATCGGTTGCATCTGCTTCCTGATCAGATATTGCCAATTTCCTGATTCTGGTTTCTGATCTTTCAGATTTTACCATTATTATAGAAAGCAAAATAACTCCAGTCATCAGAAACTGATAACCTAAAGTTCTGCCATCAAACAAAGATTCAAACCAGTCTCCAAGAAGCAATGCAGCTACAACGGCAGGAATTGTTGCAACAACAATAAGCCAGGTCATTTTGCCAAATATATCGCGTATTATTTCCATTATTTCTTTTCGCATAACAATAAAGACTGCGATTAATGTCCCAACATGCAATAAAGTGGTAAAAGACATCATTATATCGCTGTTTACACCAAAAACTCTGCCAAAAAGCGTAAGATGTCCTGAACTGCTGACAGGAATAAACTCTGTTATCCCCTGAATTAATCCCAATATCAAAGCTTCTATCAAATTCATATTGTTTTTTCGAATCGTTAATCCAGCTTTTTGCCGGCAAAACAATTCTTTTCCCTCCCAGATAATGTCATTAATTATAAATACATATAAGTACATTAATACAATACCGTAAGCATATTGTATTGATAATAGAATCGCTACCAATTTTACCACAAGTTGACTTATCGCGTGATATAATGATACGCGATTAACAACAGAAAAAAAACAACTGCTATTGGGCATAGTAATTCCAGTAACAGAATAGATTTAATTTAGATCTAAATCAGGAGATATTGTGAAAGACAAAACTAGTATTTTGAAAGTAAAAAACGAGAAACGCATGCCTCGTCGTTTAAATAAACTAGCCATAATTGCCTCTTTTTTGGCAATAACCGTAGTGGTTCTGCTAATCCTGACTTTTGTTAATGCAGATCAGATAATGAGAACACCTGGAAAACCGCTGTCAAATTTTTCCAGCAATATAATGCCTGATTACAGATTAGCAAGCTTTCCCTCTCTAGATGAGCAAACACGCCTTTCCGGCTGGTTTTTCCCTGCTAGAACTGAAGCTATAAGTACAATCATAATGATTCATGATAATCAGAACAACCGTTTACAATTTGAGTTGGATAGCCCGGCTCTATTTGAATTTCTTGTAGATCAGGGTTTTAATGTTTTGGCTTTTGATTTACGTAATTCAGGGAAATCAGATGGCCAGTTATCCTCTTATGGTTATGCCGAATGGAGTGATGTTCTGGCAGCTATCCAATATGCCAGACAGTATACATCTACAAGCGATGTGGTTCTCTATGGAATTGGCAGCGGGGTTTCTGCAGCACTGATGGCATGGGAGGAACTGCCTCCGGCCGGAACAACTCAGGAAGATTATCCTGCCGAACTGCAAAGATTGACTTATGATCGCAGTTATATAAGAGCAGTTATTCTGGATACTCCAGCTATCACACCCGACATTTATATTCAAGCAGATTGCCGGAATATGGGCAATCTAGGCACCTATCTTCTACAATATACGGTTCCGTATGCAATAAGACTTTCAGCAGGTCATCCGGGATCAGTCAATCATATAACACTTATTTCTCAAATGCAGATACCTGCGTTGTTGACCTGGAGCGAATCAGACAGTCATATTGGAAACAGTTCGATTTCACCGCTTGTTCAGGAGCGCTTGCGCCTTCATCCGGATACAACACATACTTTTGAATCTAAAGGTACAGGTTATTGTCAGGGTTGGATCAATGATCAGGAGCAATACGCTGAAGCATTGAAACGTTTTTTCTCCCGCTATGTATATTAAATGAATAGATAAATTCAACTTTTTCGCCCGAAATTCCTCGACAACCAAAGCGAACGAGAATGTTAATCCATTAAATATGTAGGAAATTTGAGTAGAATAAAATAATTCTTTTCAAATTTACTTCAAATTCTTTTCAAATTAGCTTCAAAAATTTTTAACAGTGCCAATTATTGACAATTAAAAAGGCAGGAGTATAATAATAAATGAAGGACAAAGATAGTCAAAGTCAAACCGGAGGCTTGCAAGCAGATTTTTTTAGCATTCTGCTATCCCCCAAAAAACTTTGATTAATCTATGTCTGAATGCTAATACAAACCAAAAATAAATGGAGGTGTTGATTATGTTTGGATTAGTACCTTTTGACAGAAAACACAGAGGTCTGCAGACTTCACAAAACAGTCTTTTTGACATTAACAATGTAATGGAGAATTTTTTTAATGATTCAGTGTTCCCTTCCTTTTATTGCAATAGTTCTCAGATGAAAGTTGATATAAGGGAAACAGATGATGCTTACTGGTTGGATGCAGATTTGCCTGGAATATCTAAAGATCAGGTAGAATTAGAAGTTGATGATGACAGGCTAACAATAAGAGTGAATCAAAGTGAGCAAAAAGATGAAAAAACAGAAAATTATGTCAGAAGAGAACGTTATCAGAGTACGATGTCAAGAAGCTTCGGTTTAAGTTCTGTGGATAGAGATTCTATCAAAGCAGAAATGAAAGACGGGGTTTTGCATGTGAAATTACCTAAATCTGATAACAATACATCTAGAGGAAAAACAATTCCGATTGATTAAGTAAAAATAGCAGCGTAAAAGGCTGCCTGTTTTACTAAAATTGAAAAACCCCGGGATTATCCAGCTCCATCGGAGTCAGTAAGCCCGGGGTCTTCTTTTTATTTACTTCTTATTCCTGCGCTCTTATTGCTTCAACTATCTGATCTTTCATAACCCTCCTTATCGGAAGAATTCCTGCTAGAATTGAAATAATTATAGCACCGGCAAAGGTTGCAATGATCATGTTCCAAGGTAGAGCCTGCAAGGTCAAACTGCCCATAGTTCCTTCAATGCTCTGTCCAAGCAGATAAAGCAAACCAGTACCTATGATTGATCCCCATATTGCTCCATTAGCCCCATAAAGGGAGCATTCCATCAGGAGCATTTTTCTGACTTGTGATCTGCTCATGCCAACAGCTTGCAGCATCGCCAGTTCTCGACGGCGCAAAAGGACATTTGTAGTTACTGTGTTTAATATGTTCATGCTGCAAATCAAAACTATAACGGTTGCAAAACCATAAACAAAAACATTCAGCATTTTCACAATTCCTCTGGCCGTCACCATGCTTTCATAATTATTTTGAATGTATAAAGAACTTTGCATTCCCGGAACATTTTGATCCACATATGGTTCCAGTAATTTGTATACATCTGCTTCATAGCCAGCAGCAGCATCTATTGCAAGTATTTCCTCAATACTTAATGCCTGGCTTAGTGCAGGGGTTTTCGCAAAATATTCCTGCATCATAAATTCTCTGTCGGCAATTAGCATAATTGAATTATTGCCGGAAAAGAAACCTTCTATAAACCAGGGCAACTGATCTATTTCTGCTGCTATTTTGTATGATTCTGGTAAACCGGGCATTTCAATTTCTTCTTCTTTTTCATCATCGTATATAGATACATTTGCCATATTTATACTGTCACCTGGCGACAGATTGGTAAGTGATATTGTTTGAAAACTCAGATCTGATATGTTAACGGGATTTGTCTGTGAAATTATTACCTGGCCTTGCTGCATCTGCTGCCAGACCTGATCGGGATTATTAATATTTATCTGGTCAAGAAACTCCCTGTCGGCAAGCAGAATTCTAACATAGCTGTTTCCAGAGAGTGTTTCCAGTGCCTGTTCTCTTGAAAAAGGCTGTCCGCCAATAAAGTGGCTTTTCTGGATAACTTCAATTAATTCCTCGCTGAATATATCTGGATCACTTTGCATAGGCTGAGAGAACTGTCCATATAGAGCTATTCGCTCGATCATTTTTTCTCTATCCAATATGCTGTAAAGCATATTTAAATCAGCATTTCCTGCAGCATAATTACCTGTGCCAGCTTGTGTAGTTTGTGAATCAGACTCATTTTGTGAATATGTGTATAATCTGAAATCTATCTGCTCGGTGTTGAAATATGTCAATTGTTTTGAGAAAAGATAGGATATTCCGCCGGCTGATAAAAATAATATTGCGCTGATCATAACAGATAAAGTTGTTATTCTAAAGCGCTTACGATCTCGTCTGATGCTTCTCCCTGCTAGAAAACCTGTTACACCCACTAATTTTCTGTTTATTTTTCCTTTACGCATCAATCCTTTGCTTGATTTTTTTTCTACTGAGTAAACACCAGTTTTTCTTACTGCTTCCATAGGGGAGAGTTTACCTGCTTTTACAGCCGGCGAAATAGCTGCAAGCACAATTGCCAGCAGAGATAACAATGCGGCTATTACAAGTGGCCAAGGAGAAACGATCAATTTTAAGTATTCTACTTCTGGCAAACCCAGATTTGAAACATAGTCAAGAGTTATCTTCATGGCAATAACTCCAGAGAAAAGGCCTACTGGTATACCTATTATTGCCATCTGTACTGCATCCTGTAGTACCAATCGTCGAATTTGCGAGGGAGAACCACCGACAACTCGAAGCAGGCCATATTCGCTTGATCTTTCACTTACTGACATAGCAAAGCTATTTCTGATTACAAAAATTACAGATATCATTATAATGGCAGCAAGAATTCCGAAAAAAGTTAACAGACTTGCATTTGTCCCATCATAAGAAGACTGCCCCAGATATCTTAAAAGCCCATCATGTGTTTGCAACCTGACTGTTTGTATATCTTCCCAGACAGATTCATTATTAAATGTCGGATATTTTATGTTTGGAAAGGTCTCTGACAATTCCGGCAGTACATCTTCTAAAGCAGCTAAAATATTAGACTCAAAATCAGTGCTGGCTTTTACGGTAAGATAAACTTCTGCCATTTTTTTCTCTGATTCCTCAATATGAGTCAGTGCATAATAAACGGGGGCAGGCAATTGTGTATCAGTCCAGTCTGCTATACCTACCACTTTATATGTCCTTTTTTGCGAACCGCTGGTATTACCTTCTCTAAGGTCAAATAGATCTAGTTCTATTTCCTGATCAAGCTCCAGTCCCGGAAAAAATTTGAAAAGAGCTGTATTTAAAACTATTTCCGAATCATTTTCTGGTAAACGTCCGCTAAATACAGTCATAGGATATGGATTAAGGCTATCTCCGATTTCACTTATATCTCTTAAGATAAGCCATTCATCATCAGATTCTGAGTCTCCAAGTTTTGCCATATAAACAGAATTAGCAATCAATTCACTATCTTTTATTCTTATATTTGCCTGAAGCTGATTAGCTTGCTCCATAGACAAACCTGAAACATGATAATGCCAGCTTCCTGATCTTGCAGCTTCTGCTTCTGTATACATATTTATAAAACTGGTGAAAAGCAGCGCCAAACCGGCAAAAAGCGCAGTCGCCATTACTATTCCAAGGCTGGTAAAAATGGTACGTTTCCATTGCCGTTTTAAATATCTACGGCTCAGTTGACTAAGAGAATGCATTTTTATCACTCCCTTACAAAGCTTCTGCTATCTGCATCGGTCTGATTAATCCGTCTTCGATTATCATAATCCGATCAGCTTGAGCCGCTATATTTGCATCATGCGTTATCAGTATCAATGTCTGACCAACTCTTCTTACAGTGTCACGTAATAAGGCCATGATTTCTCTGCCATTTTGCGAATCAAGATTACCGGTTGGTTCATCTGCCAGCACAAGTGCAGGACGATGTATTAATGCTCTGGCCATTGCTGTTCTTTGCTGCTGACCGCCAGAGAGCTGATTAGGCAGACTATGTCTTTTGTCCTGCAGATTCAATCGCGCTAACAACTCTTCCAGCCATTCCTGATCAGGTTTGAGACCATCAAGCATTAGCGGCAAAGCAATATTTTCTTCAACTGTTAATACCGGTACCAGATTATAATACTGAAAGACAAAGCCAATACGTCTTCTTCTGTACAATGACATTTGTTTTTCACTGTATTGTGACAGTTCTTTCTCTTCGACTATAAGAGTTCCACTTGTTGGTCTGTCCACACCACCGAGGAGATGCAGTAAAGTTGATTTGCCACTTCCCGACGGACCTATTATTGCAACAAATTCTCCTGTTTCAACTTTTAAATCCACACCACGCAGAGCATGCACAGCGGCATCTTTTTTACCATATGTTTTAATCAGATTTTTTGCATTTATGATTGCCATATATTCCTCCATATTTGTTTGATGAATATAAGCTTAACAATTCTGTCTTAAAGCAAAGTGAATTTTAGCTTAAGATTTCTTAAGAAAGCTGGCAGTAAAGACAGCTCCGGAAGATTGCAGACTACTTGCAGTCAGATCGGCTCCGTTTTGTTCAAAAATAGCTCTTGCCAGCGACAGTCCTATGCCAACTGAATCTGATTTACGCGATGCATTATGCCGATAGAATCTTTCAAAAATCCGATTAATCTCTCCGTTTGGTATACCGGGGCCATTATCACTTATTTGCAATTGCAATGACAACGGAGTTTTTTTAGCTTTTATCTCTATCTTGCCATACTCCGGAATATGTTCCAGGGAATTTTTTATAATATTACTTATTGCCTCTGCCAGCCATTCAGGATCATGCGGCCAGATCATTCCCTGATCTATCATATTATCAACAGAAACATGTTTTTGCTTAATTAACTCATTAAAGGGTGAAATTGATCTATCAACGGTCTTTGCTATATCAGCTGGTATAATCTTCATCTGTACAGAGCCTGCATCCAGTCTTGCCATCTTAAGCAGTCCCTGTATCAGCCAGTCTATACGCTGAATCTGCATCAGTCCCTGTTCAATGAACTGTTCCTGTTTTTGAGCAGACATTGTTTTTTCTTGCATCATCAGGTCAAGATATAATTGTAATGAAGCAAGCGGTGTTTTAACCTGGTGAGATATGTCGGAGAGAAAGTTTTGCAAATACTTTTTATCTCTTTCAAGAGATTTCAATTGCGCTGCCGCTTTTTCAGCCAAATGAGCCGTTGCATACCATAAAACAGCAAGATCACCCTCATTACGTACTGAAACAGCTGATAAATCTATTTTGCCTGGATTTGCCGCTGCCTGTTGAGATATATTGGCAATTTTTCTAATCTGCCTATATATTTCTGATAATATGAATGAGCATAGTATAGTCATAATAATCAATGCAATTGATGCTGGCAAAAAAGCTATCCAAAATCCTGAAAATCTAAATCCATTATAAGCATTGTAGTAAGACCAGGTGTCTGATTGCTCATAACCGTATGAAGCAAGCCACTTTCTGCCGCTTTCAAGTTGTTGATCATCATATCTGCCGTCCAGTAATCCTGACATAGTTATATGTTCAATCTGAGTTTCATCTAAAATTATTTCATTTTCTGCCAGATAGCCAATCATGGCAATTTTTTCTTCTATCTGAACCGTGAGAATTTGTCTGGCAAATATTTCTGATAATAAATATCCGGTAAAAGCCAGCAAAACAATTATCGACATGAATAAAGCCAGCAATCTTCGCTGACCAGGATTGACAAAAACATGAAGCATATAAAACCTCCGGCTAATTTATAAAAGCTCTGAACCAAATTTATAACCTACTCCCCTTATTGTATGAATCAATTGAGGGCTTGTTATATCTTTTTCCAGCTTGTCGCGCAAATGGCTTATATGCACAGATAAGGTATTATCATCAATAAAATCACCTCTATCATCCCAGAGGGACTGAAGTAAAACCTGTCTGGACAAAATTTGTCCACGATTGCGCATAAGAGTAGATAAAAGTCGAAATTCCATTACTGTCAGCTGAATTTCCTCTCCATTATACAGTACACGATATGCTTGAAGATCAAGGGAAACAGGACCATAACTAATTACCTCACTAGAGGTTGTTTTTACATTTTTCCTCCTTAGCACAGCTTTAACTCTGGAAATCAACTCTCTTATCCTAAAAGGTTTTGTAATATAGTCATCTCCGCCTCCATCAAGCCCCATGACCACGTTTGCCTCACTATCACAGGCAGACAGAAAAATAACAGGCCAGGCACCCTTATTCTGCTCTTTTCTGTACTTTACTATTTGATCACAAAAATCATATCCTGTACCATCAGGCAACATCACATCAAGAATAATAAGATCAGGCTCATATTGTTCTGAAAAAATGATCTCCCTGGCTTTTTTGATATTAGGCGCTGCTTTTACTGCAAAGCCTTCACTTTGCAGTGCATATTCAAGACCCATGCTTAATGCAGCATCGTCCTCAAGAAGCATTATTTTTATTTGTTCAACTTGTTCACTCATTTGCTGATAGCACCAGTTCCTGTTGATCCAAAACCACCACCTCTATCGCAGCCGATAGATGAAGGATCATCATGTTTAATAAAATTTGCTTTCAAATGTCTGGCTATAACCATCTGAGCAATTCTATCTCCAGCCTTAATATAAATTGTTCCATAAGGATTGTTTTGATCATCCAGAAAAATAGTTGTATTCATAAAATTTTGCCAGGCATCATCATCAGAATCCGGTATATTAAAATCCATCGGATTATTTTCTTGAAGCCAGTTGAATAAAGAAACAGGTCGGTAATATTTATTTAGTGTACTGATAATTTCAGGATCAGAAGCTATTTTCAATGGCAGTAAGGCAGGATTAAAGGTATTCTGAACGATGACACCTACAGGATTTCGATAATCAGAATCAACTGTTCCCGGTGAATTGCTAAGCCTTAAATCTGTTCGGAGAGAAAGGCCACTGCGGGGACGTATTTGAGCTTCTGTGCCCTCAGGCAGGGCAATTGTTATATCTAAAGGAATTATCACGGTTTCACCAGGTCTTATTATCATGTCGGACGAGGCTATAAGATCACACCCTGCCGCCTGTGGAGAAGCATATACCGGCTGTTCGCCGTTTTTTTCAATTTTAATAAAAACATCAATTACATCCATAAATCTGTCTCCTGTCATTTTTTACACCTATCTGAAGTCTTTCGGCAATTTTATTTACAATTTCAAATAGTTCATTTTTACTTTTGCGATTATTAATGTTTCTAAACGCTTTTACCAGCGCAATTCTTTCTTCTTTTGTCTCATCTATAAAATGCAAACGCCAGTTAATTGCGTAATCAGGTATATATTCGATAGCCTGACTGTCGATGGTCAACTGACTATCCAATAAATCCGTTGAACAAAACAAAGGATGTGTCTGCAAAATCATTTTATTTTTTCTGCTGTCAAAATATTGATAATATTTTGATTGATCAGGAAAAACCTCTGTTTTTTCAAGATAGCATTTCCTGCAGCCGGGCAAGTTTTTGCCAACAGGACAAAAAGCACTGCTCATGAGTCTTTGACGTCCATATACAGGAATAGTAAAACGAGTATTGCCCCAGAGATCACTTAAATCATTGTTTGTTCTGATATTATCTGCTTGCGCAAAAAGAAGCTCTGAACTCATTGCCAGCGAATCCGGCCTGTTTTGCAAAAAGAAACGGCAGCTTTCGCTATTTGATATATTTGCCGAAGAATCAATTTGCACATCAAGGTTTGCTAATGGCAAGAATGCCGTTCCTGGATGACCGCTGCAAACTCCATTTATTCCCCATGCTTCGAGTTTGCCCAATTGCTCAAGCAACCATTGTGAAATATCATTTTGGGGAGCTGGCGGAAGCCAGGCATAAATTTTACATTCTGGTTCAGAATCTTTTAATATACCTATATAAAGTTCCACAGTTTTTTGATTTAAAGACCATAACGGTAATATGTAATTATCTGCCATACAGGCAAGGTCTTCTGGATTATCTGGCAACCGCTGAAACCAGACATCTATTTGCTGTGGCTTTTTTTCTGATTTTTCGCCTTGCTCAGTTTGGATAAATTGAGCATTATTTTTATCAATAAAGGATTGTATTCCATAATTAGTACTTGTATCAGATAATTTAAATTCTGGAACAAACTCACCCTTTATGTCATCATTAAATATTATGCTGTTATAGATAGTCGCAGCCTGTATTTTTGCCGTTATAAGATCAATTGCTTCACGTCTTATCTTATTTATGTCAGAAATTGTTATCGGCAGCGGCAATTTATCTAAATATGGACAAACTATCTCAACAACTTCAAATGGTGTTGAACCGGTTTTTTTCAATTGTTGAAATATGCGTTCTGAAGACTGATCATAGTCAGCAGATGCGGCTACAAGCTCATGAGATATTTTTATATCACGATATATACCTGATACTACTGCAACAGTCAAATTAAGCTTAAGTGCATCATTTTGATCAACTACATCAAGCAACATTTTTATTTTGGTTTTTTTGCCTTTGCTTTTTTTTAGCTGATTAACTGTTTCCAGATCCGTCATTTGATGAACTTTATCTCCTATGCGGAAACGGCTTATTATGTCAGGGTGAAAACCTTTTACGATCATCACTCTACCTTGCATCTGCACAGATCCCACCGGAGCACTTGCTATTTCTTCATCCTGACCTGCTCTTCTAATCGACAGAACATCGCCCTTTAAAGGTTGATTATTGACAAAATGATCGGTCATTATCTCAATTATTCCCTGACGGGCTTTTATCCCTCTAATATCACCAAGTTCCATCCCAAAACTACCAGGATATATTCCAGTTAAAAAATCCTCTTGCATATCTCCTGATATATATCTATCTGTGAATGAACCACCCCGGTTAAATGATTTAAGGAATCTGTTTGTTCTCTCTTTATCTGGTGTTATGCCTTTTAATTCACATTCTTGCCTGTTTTTGAGTTCAGTTTTTCGAGACGGAGACTGCATAAAAACAGCATCTTTATTTTGCCTGAGATCTAATTCATCAAGCACTTTTCTATATTCGGCCACAGCTATAGAAGTATAGTCTTCAGATTTCATGCGGCCTTCTATTTTCAGTGAACTTACGCCTGCATCAATAAGCTGTGGTAAATATTCAATAAGAGCCTGATCGCGCGGACTTATTAATCTACCTGGATGACCACTGTCTATTCTGTACTTCAGTCTGCAAGGCTGAGCACATAAACCTCTATTGGCACTTCTCCCGTTTTGAACACTGCTCATAAGACATTGGCCTGAATAACAAATGCATAAGGCACCGTGAACAAACACTTCCGTTTCAATTTCTTTTTCAGAAGCGTAACGGCTTAATGAATATATTGATTCAAGGGATAGTTCACGTGGCAGAACAACTCTCTTCAGACCTAGATTTGCTGCCATATCAATACCTGGTTTATCTGAAATTGTCATTTGTGTACTGGCATGAACCGGCAAATACGGTATTTCACGACGCAAAAAAGCTGCCAGACCCATATCTTGTACAATCACAGCATCTATACCAGACTGCCAGGCTTTGTAAGCAAGCATAACTGCCTTATTTAATTCCTCCTGAGAAAAGAGTATGTTTAAAGCAAGGTAGCCCTTTACAGAATAAACATGCAGTAGATTCATGATTTCGGCTATTTGTTCTGAAGTTATGTTTTCGGCATTTGCACGGGCATTGAAAGAACCAACGCCAAAATAAACAGCGTCAGCTCCATTGTGAACTGCCGCCTTTATAGCCGCCATACTCCCGCCGGGAGCTAGCAATTCAGGAATATTTTTATTAATTATAAAATCACCACCCGATTGATGCAGGCAAAATCATCCTTGATCGATGTAATCATCCAGTTTTGTCTGCTGAAAATGATGCAGCTGAGGGATTTCCTCTTCAATCATTTCTTCTTTTGTGTAAATATCTATAGGCTGATCAGATTGTTCCATATCTGCTTTCTGTTCTGCAGCTGAGAACATCCCTGTATCTGGGGTTTGTCTACCTTCTGTTGTCAGTTCTGTATCTGGAAATTGTTCCTCTTCTAAGGCCAACTCTGTATCTGGGGTTTGTCCTTCTTCCATAATCAGCTCCGCCTCAGAAGTTTTCTCATCAAGCAATTCTTCATATTCATGGCATAATGTCTGATAATGCAAAAGTTCTTTTTTTATTTCCCAGGTCTGTTCTCTGCACCTCATCAATTCTGCCTTTATATCTGCACTCTGACGTTCAGCTGCTTCCATTTGTTTTTGTGCCTGGTTTTGCTTTTTGTATGCCCTATGTTGTTCATCTACAGCATTTACCAGCGCCAATACAGTTGACATATTCAGATTAAGCTGAGGGTTGTTCTGCATTACACGTCTAATCATTTCATCAGCATGAGAAGCGATCTGCCGCATATATTCTTCATTTTCGGCAGCGAGCAACTGATAATTCATTCCACCTATTTTAACCGTTATCTTGCTTATATCCTCAGCCACAGCAAACACTCCTTTGTTGAATACTAATCATCATGATAAAGTATATGATAATGAACTCCACAGAGCAACCTCTATCATAAAATGCTCAAGTATCAGTATTTGTTATTTTTTTATATAAATCTATAAATAATTGTGGTTTTAAAGATTCGGCTCTTATATCGGATGAAAGATTATTTCTTATTAATAATTCCGACAAAAACCCTGAATTAACAAGTTCTGAATAATCGCTTTTTTTAAGTATACCAGAAAGAACTTTTCGTCTTTGGCTAAAACAAACATGTAAAAATCTGGCAAATCCCGGCATATCTTCTGGTTTGAGTATTATCTGATCATTATCTTTTTCCAGAATCATTATAACAGAATCTACCTTCGGTTTAGGGAAATAGGATGAAGCATGAACATTTACTAATTTCTTTATGGATCCGTAGCTATTTACAAGAACAGCTAAAGGACCATAAAGCTTAGAACCAGGTAACGCTGTCAATCTGGCAGAAGCTTCCTTTTGCATCATCAAGAGCATATTTTGTGCCTGTGGTAATTCTATCAGAAGTTTTTCAACTAATTGAGCTGTAATATAATACGGTAGATTGGCTGCAACCTTAATTTTCCCCTGCCAGGCAGAACAAAAACCAGCCAAATCCGACTTTAATGCATCCTGATGAACTATTCTGCTATTTGCCGAATCTTGTAATACATGTTCAAGCACAGGCAGCATATGCCTGTCAATTTCTATAGCAGTTACATATCCGGCACATTCTGAAAGTGCTCTGGTTAGTGATCCCATACCTGGGCCTATTTCTATTACCATATCTGTTTGATCAAAATTACCGCTATCACAAATACGCCGAACAACCCGATCATCAATCAGAAAATTCTGACCGAGTGACCGGGTTGGACGAATATCATATTCAAGCATTAACTGACGCGTTTCATGATAATTCATTTATTTCTCATGCATTGATCAAGGTGTAGAAATTATATACACCGATCTGCTTTCCTTACCTACCCTGGCTGTACCATTACGTATCTCTCCCGGGTCATAACTTAAATCAAGCAAGTTCGGGTTTGACGATACACTGTGAATATCTCCCACAACTGCAAGACCATATCCTTCTACAAAGAGAATAGTTCCCATAGGCAGATTAGAACCAGTATATCTGCCATTTTCACGATAACCAAAGGTTGCTACGATTCCTCTTTGGGCAGGAACACCACTATAGGTATTGTGATTTATAGCCGGAGAATGGCATCCCCACTGCAGACAAACCTCTAAACCATCATACATGGTGACAGTACGCGTATCCTTCTGCTGATAAGAAAAAGTATGACCATCAACAGTTATTGTACCATTACCATTATCGGAATAGCTGCCATAAGTCTGCTGTCCATTATTGTTTAAAAGTCCTTTAATCGAATTAAAACTATTAACTACCGTCGAATTAGCCCTGCTGCTTATAGGCGCAATTGTCGGTCTTATTTTTGTTCCATTAGCGATAACCTGCTGTACAGGATTTTCAACTATTTCCGTACCAACATAAACCCGGCTGACAAAAATTCCATCCTCATATGTATCCTCGTATATAGTTGCTCTTTGACCATCCCGACCCTCCGTTGCAATTTTACTTTCCCCCTCGTAAATTGTAGGATCATCTACCTCTACGGTAGTAAATGGAATGGTTTCATATTCTCTGTATTCACTTTTTTCAACACTAATAAATGTGATTGTTGCGCCGTCAAGCGACTCTTCATCTTCGCCCGATTCTTCGGTGATATTGCCTGTTTCCTCTTCCAGTTCAGCAAAACCGGAACGAGACATCAGATCACTCATAGACATTTCATCTGTTGCTGTATTGATGGCGTATCCACTCCAGGACAATTTCACATTTGACATTTTACTTATAGACAGATCATATTTCTGACCGGGCAGCAAAAGCTGATCATCCGGCAGACTAAGCAGATCGTTTTCACCAACCTTTATTCCCGCTTCGTCTATAGCCTCTATAACTGTGTTTTTGTATGTCAAAAGTGTGTGAATTTCGTCATCAACTGTGACTTTAAGTTCAGCCGGATATCTGGTCTCATCCGCTAGCATGGCTGACTGTTGATTTGCTATAACTCCTGCTACGATGGCAAGACTGACTAGTATTGTCAAAATAAATGATCTAAAGATCGTCCGTGCAATCTTAACCTCGCGCCTACTTACGATACTCTTACGAGCGTACTCAAGCCGTGCAGCTACAGCTTTGATTTTTGGTTTATTTATCTTTTTCATGAGAGCAATTATAGTTGGCGTTCTCAGATGTGTCAAATAAAAGGTCATTTTTTCAATCTTTTTACCCTATTTTTCGTCACATTTTGCTTTTTTTTGAGCAAATAGCAAAAAAATCCAGGCTTAAAATCCAATTAAAAGTGCTCAGCAAATATTTTTTTAGAGGTAAAAAATCTTGTTTTTAATCTTTCAAAGTCCTCATTTTTGATTTAATTCTTCTCTTTTCGGTGTACATAATACAATCTGCTTTACTGATAAATTCCTCAAGACTATTTTTGTCTTCTGGTTTTATAGTAGTGATTCCATGACTTGCCGAAATATTATAAGCTCTATTTTGAGTAGTATTTATCTCCTTAAAAGAATTTTTTATTCTCAACCAGACTATTTCTGCTTGTTCAGCCGGAACTTCAGGTAAAACCAGCAGGAATTCATCCCCGCCCATTCTTATTAAAAAATCTTTTTGCCTGATTTCTTTCCTGATAATTTCCGATACGGTTATTATCAGCTCATCCCCCGCATCATGTCCAATTTGATCATTTACCTCTTTCAACCCGTTTATATCAATAAAACAGATTGAAACAATTTCATTATGTCCAACCTCCTGGGAAAGAATCTTTTGCAATTTGTTTAGTCCTGCATACCTGTTGTAGGCATCACTCATTAAATCATGTTCAGCAAGATATTTTGTACGCATGTTCTGATATTTCCGTCCAACAAAAACCAACGAAATACCTACTGCGGATACAACAACGACAAAGAAAGGCCAGAGAGATTTAATAAAGGCAGAAAAAACAAGCGCGACGTAGTTATCTGTAAAAATATTATACAAATCATTTTTGATAGATATTTCAGAAAGAAAAACCAAATAATCGGCAACACCACCATTTATTGCAATATATATATCTTCTAAAGGTATTTCGAGTTTCGTCCAGAGAAATACTCCCCTTGATGCCGAACTAACAGCTGTTCTCTCGTGAAAAATTCCGGAATGCTGATTTTTAACTAGTTGCCATACTGTATAAGGAACCTTGTCGTTATAAATAAAACTGGAATTATAATCAAACTTCATTAATACATTAGATGTGGAATCAGCAAGAAACATATGTCCCACATAATTAGTCTTGTAGTTGCTATTAATAAACTCTATTTCATCAGAATATGGAATATCATATTTGAAGTAGGCAGTAGCATCTTTATTAGAAAAGTTATTAAAGTTAATGCTGCCAATCAGTCTAATATAATGAGCATCTGTCTTCAGTGCGTCAATTTCTGCTTGAGAAAAAACAATCAACATAGATTCCTGTAGATCAAGTATTTCTTCAGAGAATTTTATGCTCTCCAGCCACAAATCCATTTTTTCATCATCTAAAGAAATTTCAAAATCTGTGTAGCCTGCTTTTGTCATTATCTCTTTATGCCAATCCGGGATTAAGTTATCTTTGTCAATATTTTCTTGCGTTAAACCGATCTCAATTAAATGCTCCTCAACCAGAGCAGCTGTTGTTTGCATATCTTTTTGCCACTGCAGGACTTGCTGACTGAACAACAAACTGGCATGTTCAAGTCTATTTTGCTCATTACTATAATAACGATCTCTTTCAATGGCATTTTCACGCCACATAATTGTAAATACAACAAAAAAAACAGCTAAAAACCCTATCGCTGAACACAACAAAAAATTTTTAACAAAATACAATCTCATGGTTTTAAGCTGATACCACATTATAAACCTCATGACAACTTGAAATTCCTGTTTTTAGAGGCAAAACAATCTATATGCATAATATATTTATAGCTACTATAACATATTAAACGTTTTCGTTGTATTTATAATTGTATATGTTAACGAAATATTTTTGTTTACTCTGCTTACTAATAAGATTTATCAATTAAAAATGTCAATTATCTTTATTTTCTTCAGAAACATTTTCTTCTTGCAAAATTTCAGGTTTTTCAGGCAATTGTACAATGGGTTCGTTTTCATCAGTCAACTCATCTTGAGATATTTTATTATTGTATGAAGCGGATTCTACTTGCCTTTTTTGATTCCATTTTTTGTCGGGAGTGCCTGAAAAAGTATAGCAATAATTATTTTCTCCATAATATACATAGAAATATGCTGTAGGAACTTCACTATCTTGATCCACATAGCAAAAAATTGGATGTTTTAATTTTCGTGCCGTTTTTATCATGGTTTTGAAATTTCTTGCCGTAATACACCATTCTGGTTCCCAGGCTTTTTCACCAATAATCATAAGACGGCCTTTTGCTTTACGCATCATTCGTCTGACCTGCTTGTTAAATTTAGGTTTTTTTCTGGGTTTGGTTCCAATCAGAAAGATAATTAATGCTCCGAGGCAAGCAGTCATCACAACAGGATATATCCATACAGGCAACGGTGTTAAATATAACTGCCATCTTTGCCATCTCCATACGGTTTCAGCCTGATCTTCAAGTTGTTGATTTTTGATTGCAAAGGTACTGTTACCAAGCGGCATCATGATAGCAGGACGTTCTTGTATATTGTATATAAGATTCCCGTCCTGGATTATTTCGAAATCTACTTGCAGACCTATCTCCAGTTCATAATCTGCGGCCAGATCTGATTCCTGTTCAAATTCCCTGATAATAACTGCATAATCAGCAAAATCAACTCTGGCAGGCTGCTCCAGATTAAGCTGTCTGCCATTAAAACTAATCTCTATTTTATCTGAAACAGGTACCGACTTTTCAAATAAAATCCTATTAGGATCTGATTGATCTTTCATTCTAAGAATGGCGAATATCTGATGATATCCTCTTATCAGACTTTCTCTATCAGCTTGTAAGTTATAGTTAAAAACCGGCAGCACAGATTGAGCATATTCACTTAGATAGATCATATCCATCCCCTGAATAGTCTGATCCATTACTGCCGATGATTTATTTTGAATCTGATACTTAATTCGGCTTTCTCTGTCAAATCTATATGCAATTGTCGGCAATGAAAATACTACCGGTCTGAACTGGGCATAAGTAGCTAAAGAAACGGCGGCCAGCAAACAAACAAGAATTATTACCGCAAGACAACGTGGCAATCTTGCAATTTCACGCCGTTTGTCTGTTTTACCGTTTAGATTATTCTTATTAAAACTATCTTCTGTTAAGCTATAACCATTTCTTCTTTTCATATTGCCCTCCTGAGTATAATGATCTATCAATCAAACCAGGATACGCCGGCTTCAAATATTTGCTGGTCTTTATTACCAGGAATATTCTGTGCCAGCTTATTTGTATATCTTTCCGAATGTCCCATTTTACCTAAAATTCTGCCATCAGGACTAATAATACCTTCAATCGCTGAAACTGATCCATTAGGATTAAAAGCTGTATCGACAGAAGGAATACCTGCTAAATCAACATATTGTGTTGCAACCTGTCCATGTTTTATCAACTTGTCAAGCACTTCAATGTTCGCACTGAATCTGCCCTCACCATGTGATACAGGTATCTGATGCAAATCACCAATATTTGTTCTATTTAACCATGGTGAATTGTTATTTACAATTCTTGTAGTTACATAGCATGAGACATGTCTGCCTATATGATTAAAAGTAAGGGTTGGGAAATCAGAAGTCAGATCACAAATATCTCCGTATGGAAGAAGTCCCAGCTTTATCAAAGCCTGAAAACCGTTGCATATACCAAGCATCAAACCATCTCTTTGTTTAAGCAGTTTACGTATCTGTTCTGCAACAGCAGGATTTCTCAGAGCAGCAGCAATGAATTTCCCAGAACCTTCAGGTTCATCTCCTCCACTGAAACCTCCTGGCAGCATAACAATCTGGGCTTGAGATATTCTTTTTTCCATCTCCCGCAACGTATCAGATATTGCATGTTGACTTAGATTACGAACAACCATTATGTCAGGCTTGGCACCTGCTTTTACAAAAGCTCTGGCAGTGTCGTATTCACAATTTGTACCTGGAAAGACAGGAATAAATACAACCGGCTTTGCCTTTAATGACTTTTTGGTATAAGGAGCTGCGGCGGTAAAACTCGAATTATCAGCTTTTTCAAATTCTCCGGATATTCTTTGATCAATTTCTATCTTGTTTTTGCTAACTGTAGGGAATACTTTTTCCAGTTTTTTGGTCCAGCTTTGTAAAGCATCTGACAAGGATAATCTCTGTCCACCGAAAATTATTTCCGGTGACTGTATTGTTCTTCCTATTAATATAGCTCCTGCTTTGCGTAGCAAAGTTATACTTTCCACATCAGAAACAGCCAGCATAATAGCTCCTGGGCGCGGACTGAAAATATCTCTTATTGTCAAAGTTGTATCGAATTCAAAGCCCAGTTTTTCACCAAAGCATTGTCTGGCAACAGTTATGGCAACACCACCTGAATTTACAGTCGCAGCAGCTTCTACAAGCCCTCTTGACTGCATATCATAAACCAAAGCCAGTCTTTCCTGCCAGTTGCAGATATCAGGCAATAACAGCTCATCTTTCTTTACGTCGAGCAGCCACACTGATAATCCTGATTCTTTATAAACTGATGAACATACCTGATCTGCATGTCCGGTTGCAACTGCAAAAGAAACAAGAGTAGGTGGTACATGCATATCGTTGAAGCTTCCCGACATACTGTCCTTGCCACCTATAGCAGGCACTGCAAAATCAAGCTGCGCCTGATATGCACCAAGCAAAGCAGAAAGTGGTTTACCCCATTTTGTCTCATCTGTAAGTCTTTCAAAATATTCCTGGAAAGTAAGTCTGGCTGAAGTTGGGTCAGCACCCATGGCAGCAAGCTTAGATAATGAATGCAAAACTGCATAATATGCACCATGATAAGGACTCCAGCTTGAGAGTTCAGGATCAAACCCGAAGGTCATAAAACTGCAATCATCAGTATTCCCTTCCATAACAGGAATTAGTGCAGCCATGCCTTCCTCTGCTGTCAGCTGATACCTGCCGCCAAAAGGCATCAGAAGCGTACCGGCTCCAATTGTGCTATCAAATCTTTCTACCAAACCTTTGCGAGAACAGTGCTCCAGACTACCAAGACGCTCGGTCATAATTGAAGAAAAACTATCTGCTGTTTTATCTGTCAGACCAGCGTCAAAAAAGTAGTTATTCTCCATATCTGGCGACTGTACCTTAATTGATGTTGACTGAGGTGCACCGTTACTGTCAATAAATTCTCTGGACAGATCTACAATATTATGTCCTCGCCACTTCATAATCATTCTTGGCTCAGCTGTTACTTCTGCCACGATCACAGCTTCCAGATTTTCTTTATCGGCTGCATTTATAAAAGCTTCCGTATCTTCAGGTGCTATAACTACAGCCATCCTTTCCTGTGATTCCGAAATAGCAAGCTCGGTTCCATCAAGCCCCTCATATTTTCTAGGCACTTTATCCAGATCTATCTGCAAGCCTGCAGCCAGTTCACCTATAGCTACAGAAACACCACCTGCACCGAAATCATTACAGCGTTTAATCATTTTGGCAACTTCAGGATTGCGAAATAGTCTTTGTATTTTTCTTTCAGTTGGCGGATTTCCCTTTTGAACTTCCGAACCACAGGTCATTAAGGATTCCTCGGTATGTGCTTTGGAAGATCCGGTAGCTCCACCACAACCGTCACGTCCGGTTCTTCCTCCGAGCAAAATTATTTTGTCATTGGCAGCGGGAACCTCTCTTCTAACCTGATCTGCCGGAGCTGCAGCTATTACTGCACCTATTTCCATACGTTTTGCAACATAACCAGGATGATAAATCTCTTCAACCTGTCCGGTTGCAAGACCAATCTGATTGCCATAGGAACTATATCCATTTGCTGCCGTTCTGGTTAATTTGCGCTGTGGAAGTTTACCAGGAATAGTCTGTGAAACAGCAACAGTAGGATCACCACTGCCAGTAACCCGCATAGCTTGATATACATAAGAACGTCCTGAAAGTGGATCTCTTATAGCACCACCAAGACAAGTGGCAGCACCACCAAAAGGTTCAATTTCGGTAGGATGATTATGTGTCTCATTCTTAAACATAACCAGATATTCCTGATTCTGCCCATCTACTTTGATATTAACTTTTATACTACAGGCATTTATTTCTTCAGACTGGTCAAGATCAGCAAGCAAACCTTTCTTGCGCAGATCCTTCATAGCAATTGTAGCCAGATCCATCAGGCATACAGGCTTACTTTCCAGTCTTGCACCATATATATCGGCTCTGCGTTTATGATAATCGTCCAGAACACTTTGCATATGACTGCTCATTTCATCATCTTTATCAAAGTCAATCTGTTCAATCCTGGTTAAAAAAGTAGTATGTCGGCAATGATCAGACCAATATGTATCAAGAACTCTTAATTCTGTCCAGGTAGGATCACGTTTTTCGGAGGCAAAATAACTACGGATAAATTGAAGATCGGCCAGAGACATGGCAAGGCCTGCTTCCTGTCTCAAATTTTCCAGCTGCAGATCGTCAAAAGCGGTTACCCCTGAAACAGTTTCAATCATTGCAGGAGCTTCCAGTTTATCTTCTAGAGACTCCGGAATATCCATGGAAGCTTCACGTGCTTCAACAGGATTGATCAGCCAGTGTTTAATCTGATCAAATTCAGATTCAGTCAGGCTGCCATAAAAAGCATACACTCTTGCTGCCCGGCATAAAGGTCTTTCTCCTTGAGTCAGTATCTGAATACACTGTGCAGCAGAGTCTGCTCTTTGATCGTACTGTCCTGGCAAAGCTTCAACAGCCAGCACGGCAAAAGCATCGCTCAGATCTACATTATCAGTAAAAACATCATCTACAGGCGGTTCGGAAAAAACCTGATTTACAGCCAGATCAAATGCAGCAGCATCAATTCCAGACACATCATATCTGTTGAAAATCCGTACGGACTCCAGTCCGGCTACCCCCAGATTTTCTTTTAGATCAGCTATAAGTCCTGTTGCTTCAACATCAAAGCCTGATCTTTTGACAGCATATACTCTTCTGACTTCACTATTCTTTTTCATCCTGTTTTGCCATCCTTAACTTTATTGCGCTAAAGCTCTTCCAGCTTTATCCATTATTAGCGCTTCTATAAATTTTAGCTGCAGAAGAACTTTGTATCATAAATCGAAACAAAATTCTTCTGCACAACATTAACAAATCAGTTGTCATCAACCATTGTTTGCAGGAATTTAGCACTGCGTTTCAGGAATGATGCCATATCATCAGCCGAAAGGGATCCATGCCCCAACCTGGCAAGATCATAAATATGCTTTGCCATTTCCTGAGCTTTTTCTTTCTGATCAGGTAATTCAGCCAGAGCCTGAAGTCTGGCAGCAAGAGGTTGATCCTGATTGACAACAAGAGTCTGCTGCAAGGGGAACATACTCTCAATATCCATTGATTGATCACCTTTACCCTGCATTTTTTCAAATTGCTTTCTCATTTCCTGCATTCTACGAGATTCTTCTGATTCAAGAATCATCGCAGGCAAAGCCTGTTCACCGAGAGACTGA
This sequence comes from Ercella succinigenes, assembly GCF_900002895.1. Lineage (NCBI taxonomy): Bacteria > Bacillati > Bacillota > Clostridia > Eubacteriales > Oscillospiraceae > Ercella > Ercella succinigenes. Next base: position 26,659 of record NZ_CDHP01000071.1, read on the forward strand.
ATTTTTATTTCCAGTTTTTCCTGTTTGGTGGCTTCCCTGAACAATTTTTCAAAAGCTTCTACCTTGTCGTTATCGCCTTCCTCGCCACCTAGCTCAGCATCAACACGTTTAAATTTCTTGCCCTGGTTTTTGTATTCAACCATTGACATAAAATGATTGTCAAGCTCATGATCCATAACCACAACATCAAGTCCACGGGCTTTTGCCATTTGTATATAGGCAACCTGCTGATCCGGATCCTGAGTATAATAAATTGTATCTCCAAGATCAGCTAAAACCTTATGTTCACCGTCAACAGTTTTGAAAACAGCAATGTCTTTAACCTTATCGTGGAATTTATCGTCACGCAGCATACCGTATTTTACAAATACGCCCATATCCTGCCAATAATTATTATAATCTTCACGCTGATCCTTGAATAATTTATTCAGTTTATCTGCTACTTTACGGATAATATGCGCTGATAATTTGCTGACATAATCATCATTTTGCAAAAAGCTACGCGAAACATTAAGTGGCAGATCAGGACAATCTATGCAGCCTTTGAGCAGGAATAAAAATTCAGGAATTATTTCCTTAATGTTATCGGCAACAAAAACCTGGTTATAGTAGATTTTTATTCTGCCTTCAAGTGATTCATATACATTATCTGACTGCGGGAAATAAAGAATACCTCTAAGTTTAAATGGGTAATCCATATTCAGATGTATCCAGAATAAAGGTTCTTTAAAATCTTTGAATGTTGTTCTAAAAAAGTCTTTATATTCCTCATCTGTGCAATCATTAGGATTTTTCAGCCAAAGAGGATATACGCTATTAACAGGTACTTCTTTTACAGCTTCTGCTTCTGGTTTATCTTCAGACTCCTCTTCGCCTTTTTCCTTTGCCTCCTGAGCTTTCTGCTCAGCTTCCTGCGCAGCTTTACGGTCTGCTTCAAGATCGTGGAAATAAATAGGATAAGGCATAAAATTACAATACTTATCTAGAATTTCACGTAATTTAGCTGCATTGAGGAATGATTTTCCCTCTTCCGACAAAGTCAATGTTATTCTGGAACCACGTTGATCATAGTCAGATGATCCCATTTCGTATTCCATTCCATCCTCACTTTGCCAGCTAGCAGCCTCGGCTCCCGGCTGCCATGACAAAGTATCAATCCTTACAAGATCGGATACCATAAAAGCTGAATAGAATCCAAGCCCGAAATGACCTATGATACCCGCATCCTCTGTTGCCTTGTCTTTGTATTTTTCAACAAAATCCATTACTCCGGAAAAAGCGATCTGATTAATATATTTTTTTATTTCCTCATCAGTCATACCTATTCCGTTGTCCATAATAATAAGTTGACCGGCCTCGCTGTCATAACTGACATCTATTCGATACACCTCGTCTTCCGGCAGCTTAGCCTCACCCAGATCACCCAATCTCCTTAGCTTCGAAATAGCATCCGCCGCATTGGAAACCAGTTCACGTAAAAATATATCCCGATCTGAATAAAGCCATTTACGAATAATTGGGAAAATATTTTCTGTACTGACTGAAACACGTCCTTTTTCCTGATGCATCACAATTCCTCCTTGATATATATAAATATTATTAACCGTTATAAAAAACGGCATTTAGCCACAACATTATATCAGCATTTGCCTGATAATTCTAACCCATTTATCTTCCGTGAGCAATCGATTATCGGATAGTGATTAATGAGTATTTACATAGTTTTGTACAATCTTCTGATACTCGCGGTTAATACGATTGAATAATTCATTTTCAGCCGACTTAAGCGATTTATCTTCTATAGAGGATATTGCCAGAAGATCTATAGGTGATCCCGATAGAAATGCCGCATCTATACTGTCGTCTCGTGACAACTCCTCTTTATTTATCATCTGGATTACAAAATCAGCTCCGGCTTGCTTTATAGCCTGCATAACATATTTACGAGTAATACCTAGCAAAATTTTATTATCCGGGGCGGATAATACCTGATTCTGACGAATAAAAAAGAGATTGGATCTTGATCCCTCGGTAAAATACCCTTTATTATCAGCTAGTATCAGCTCAAAAGGACTACCAAAAATATTTTCACGGGCAAACCCTCTGGCAACAGCTTGTTTATAATCAGATTTTATCATTTTCACATTGGGATTTTCTCTTTCCCAATCAATAATCAATACAGGTACACCTCGGGCAAAAAGCTCCGGTGAAGGATAATAAGAAGGGATAAGATGTATTACCCTCTTTTCAGGTGTAAGTATAATTCTAAGATTAATCTGGTCAAGATCAAATTTAAGTCTGATATGGTCGGCAATCAGTTTTTTACATTCCTCATACAAACACACTGGAAAATTAAATTTATTATTAACAGATTTTTTTAATCTGTCTAAATGATCTTCCCAAAATAAAGGTGTATGATCGATTATACGGATAACCTCATAATACATTATGCTGTTTCCGGGCTGACGCAGACCCATAACAGTTTCTGATTGTAAATCGTATAATGTTCCGTCTACCATCACAGAACAACCGGTTACAGCATCAATTACAGGATAAGACATTATTATTCTCCTCACAAAACAAGATATATTTGACTAATTATAACATGTGATTATAGCATGACCGCATAAGTATTACCCTTTTATATCCCTCTTAACATCCACAGTATCAGATTTATATTTTACAGTAATAAAACCGGCATCAAAATATGAGATTATATCTTTGACATTGTAAACATAGGAGTTGTATACTTTTGTCAGGATTTTGACGAAAACGCATAATAGTATTAAGCATCGTATTGTCGTATAATTATTCGAAATTAATATTTTTTATGCATTTATTTTGTAAAATAATCAGGAGGCAAGAGAAATGGCAAAGGAAAAAATACTTTTGGCTTATTCAGGAGGACTGGATACATCGATTATCATACCATGGCTGCTTGAGAATTATGATTGTGAAGTAATAGCTATGGCTGGAGAAGTAGGAATTGATATTGATCATAAAGCTCTGGAGGACAAAGCAATTAAATGCGGAGCCACTAAGTGCTTTATTGAAGATATTTCAGAGGAATTCATTACTGATTATATTTATCCAACGCTTAAGGCTGGAGCTATATATGAGGGTAAATATCTGCTGGGAACATCTTTTGCCCGCCCTATTATCGCTAAAAGAATGGTTGAGATAGCAAAAAGAGAAGGTTGTACGGCTATTGCACATGGTTGCACAGGTAAAGGAAATGATCAGGTCAGATTTGAGTTGACAGTAAAGGCTCTTGCACCTGAACTTAAAATAATTGCGCCTTGGAGAACCTGGGAAATCAAGTCACGTGACGAAGAGCTGGAATATGCTAATGCAAGAAATATACCGGTGCCGGTAACAAAAGAGAATAATTATTCAATGGACAAAAACCTTTGGCATCTCAGTCATGAGGGAATGGATCTGGAAGATCCGGCAAATGAGCCGCAATACGATAAAATTCTGGAAATGATGGTTTCTCCTGAAAAAGCTCCAGATAAACCTGAATACGTTGAACTTGAGTTTGAAGCGGGAATACCCGTAAAAGTAAATGGCAAAGAATATAGTCCGGTGGATATGCTGAAAAAACTTAATGAGATAGCAGGAAGAAATGGTGTTGGTATAGCTGACATGGTAGAAAACCGTCTTGTTGGCATGAAATCCAGAGGTGTTTATGAAACACCTGGAGGCACACTAATGTATGCGGCTCATCGTGAGCTGGAACTACTCTGTATGGACAGAGATACAATGCATTACAAAGATCTTGTTTCTCAAAGATACGCCGAGCTGGTTTATTTTGGACAATGGTTCCATCCTTTGCGGGAAGCTCTGGATGCCTTTGTAAATGAAACTCAAAAAACAATAACAGGTAATGTGAAATTAAAACTCTACAAAGGCAATGTTCTTCCTGCCGGGACAACATCACCATTTTCTCTTTATGAGGAAGAGTTATCTACCTTCGGTGAAGATGATGTTTATGATCAAGCAGATGCAGGCGGTTTCATAAATTGCTTTGGTTTGCCGATGAAAGTCGTAGCACAGATGAAAAAGCGTAATAATCTAATCGACTAATTAAGTTTCAGAAATAACTTATTTCTGCAGCCGGGACTGATGTTCCGGCTGTAGTTCAATTATTCAGATATCAGAAAACATATTTAATTTCAGGGAGGCAGATTCCCCATGGATCAAAAGAAAACCAAACTCTGGGCTGGACGTTTCAGTAAGGAAACAGATGCGGCTGTAAATGCATATAATTCTTCAATATCATTTGACTTTCGTATGTATCGTCAGGATATTACCGGCAGTAAAGCACATGCTAGAATGCTTGCCAAACAAAATATCATAAGTAATGATGATTGCCAAAAAATCTTAAACGGTCTGGACAGTATTCTTAGCGATATAGAAAACAATATTTTACAGCTGGATCCACAAGCTGAAGATATACATATGTTTATAGAAGCGGAATTAACTACCAGAATTGGTGATGCCGGCAAAAGACTGCATACAGGCCGCAGCCGCAATGATCAGGTTGCATTGGATTTACGCCTTTATCTGCGTGATACAATTGCAGATATCAGAAAAGAAATGCTTGCTCTGTATAACACTATGATTGATATATGCCGTGATAATCTGGAAACAATCATGCCTGGGTACACACATTTGCAAAGAGCCCAGCCAATTACAATGGCTCATCATATGATGGCATATGTTGAAATGATTTCCAGAGACATCAGCAGATTAGATGATTGTAATAAAAGAATGAATGTCATGCCTCTTGGATCAGGAGCACTGGCAGGAACAACTTATGATCTTGATAGACAATATGTTTGTGAGCAGCTGAATTTTGATCATATTACTATTAACAGCCTTGACGGTGTTTCCGACCGTGATTATGCTATCGAGCTGGCGAATACGCTTTCAATTTTCATGATGCATCTGTCACGGCTTAGCGAGGAAATAATTTTATGGTCAAGTCAGGAATTTGCTTTTATAGATCTTGATGATGCCTACAGTACAGGCAGCAGTATAATGCCGCAGAAAAAAAATCCTGATATTGCAGAGTTGACAAGAGGCAAAACAGGTCGTGTTTTTGGTTCCTTGCTAACTTTACTAACTGTAATGAAAGGTTTACCACTGGCCTATAACAAAGATATGCAGGAAGATAAAGAAGCTATTTTTGACGCAGTAGACACAGTTATGATGTGCCTGCCGGCTTTTACAGGAATGCTGGCGACTATGAAGATAAGAAAAGAAAACTGCCGTCAGGCTGCAGCTGGTGGTTTTACCAATGCTACCGATCTTGCTGATTATCTGGTAAAAAAAGGATTACCCTTCCGCAGTGCTCATGAAGTTTCAGGGAAAATGGTTCGCTATTGTGTGGAAAAGAATTGTGCGCTTGAAGACATCAGCCTTGATGAAATGCTGACCTTTTCACCATTGATAGAGCAAGATATTTTTGAGGCTATAAGTCTGGAAACTTGTGTAGGTCAAAGAAAAATCCCCGGAGCACCCTCACCGGAAACGGTTGCAGAAGCAATTAATCAGGCTGCCGCCAGGTATTAACCTTCATAACCAAGTTCATTTTCAATCTGCCAGGTTATTTTCTGCCATTCACTGGCTTCGCTTTCCAGTCCCATAAAAGTATAAAGAAGAACTTTACCATGACAGGCATCAACATTCATCGGATCAAGTTTCAAAGCTTGATCCAGATAATACGATGCCTGTTCATACTCGCAAAGCTGAACAAGCGAATTGCCTTTGCCGGCCAGAGCAATTGCATTATCCGGCATAATTCTCAGAGATTTCTCAAAACAGGCAATTGCTTTTTCAAATTCACCACGATAAAAAAGAATTGTTCCTTTTGTACAGATTGCATCTGCGTAATCGGGAGATTCAGCAATAGCTCTGTTTACAAGATCATAAGCAATATCATCTTCGCCTTTAAGATGTTTTAAATATGATAATTCATTCAATGCAAGAGGGTTATCCGGTTCGATTTCAACGGCTTTCATTAAAAATTCCATTGCTGTATCCTCTTGATCCTGTCTAAGAGAAAGCAGACCCTTAATGACATAAATACCGGAATTTAAAGGATCAAGCTGAAGACATCTGCTACATGCCCTTTCACAATCATCAAGATATCCGGCAGAAAAACATATTTCAGCTATTTCATAATATATTTCCGGATCAGACGGATAAGCTGATCTTAAAGTCTGAAAATGAGCGAGAGCCTCAAAATCGCGCCCCAAAAAAGACAAAGACTTGCCTTTCCTTTTTAGTAATCGCAATTTATTATCTGAAACCTCCAGAAGTTTTGCCTTTTCTTTAAGAATTCTGTCTGCCAGTTCCAATGCTTGCTCACTATGATCTGCAATTTCCAGTCTTAACAAAATTTCTTCTACATAATCACAGCCATATTCAGAAAGGTTCCATTCTGAACATAGATCTACCCAGTCAAGGCAAAATTTTTCCAGTTTTTCATAATCAGCCCTTATCAATTTCTAATTCCTCATGCTATGTATAGGTGCAGGAATACGACCGCCACGAGCAATAAATTCTGCCGGAGATGCCTTATTTACAGACATTATCGGAGCTGATCCAAGCAGTCCGCCATAAGATACCGAATCACCAACCGTTTTGCCCGGTACAGGGATAATTCTTACGGCTGTTGTTTTATTGTTAAAAGTTCCGACAGCCATTTCGTCAGCAATAATTCCAGATATGGTAGATGCAGGAGTATCACCAGGTATTGCCACCATATCTATTCCGACCGAGCAAACACAAGTCATAGCCTCAAGCTTCTCAAGTGATAATGAACCAGATTCTACAGCCGCTATCATTCCCTCATCTTCACTAACAGGTATAAAAGCTCCACTTAGTCCACCTACAAAAGAAGAAGCCATGGTTCCACCTTTTTTAACAGCGTCATTAAGCATTGCCAATGCAGCAGTTGTTCCCCATGCACCACAAGTTTCCAATCCAAATTCTTCCAGTATTCTTGCTATAGAATCACCTACAACAGGAGTGGGGGCTAGAGAAAGATCAATTATACCGAAAGGAACGTCCAGGCGTCGTGAGGCCTCTTGTGCCACCAGCTGACCGACGCGGGTAATCTTAAAAGCAGCTTTTTTTATCGTTTCAGCCACCCTTCCCAAATTCTCGCCTCTGACTGTTTCCAGTGCGTTTTTGATTACTCCAGGACCGCTAACACCGACATTTATCACACATTCCGGTTCTCCCGGGCCCAGAAAAGCTCCTGCCATAAAGGGATTATCTTCAGGGGCATTGGCAAAAACTACCAGCTTGCAGCAGCCAAGAGCATCTCTATCGGCTGTAAGATTAGCTGTTTTAAGTATTATTTCACCCATATCTCTTACAGCGTCCATATTTATACCTACACGACTGGTAGCAAGATTAACAGAAGAGCAGACCAGATCGGTTGTGGCAAGTGCTTCAGGAATTGAGTTAAGTAATGCATTATCGCTATCAGAATAGCCCTTCTGCACCAATGCAGAAAAACCGCCTATAAAATTTACCCCCACCTGAGCGGCGGCATGATCAAGAGCTTTTGCATAACAAGTGTAGTTTTTTGTATTTCCAGAAGCAGCTACCAAAGAAATCGGTGTAACGGAAATTCTCTTATGAATAATAGGAATACCATATTCCCTGCTTATATCTTCTCCTGTCTGAACAAGTTTTTCTGCCTTACGGCAAATTTTATCATATATTCTCTGGCATGTTTTCTCACTATCTGAAGTAGCACAATCCATAAGAGATATACCCATTGTGATTGTACGTACATCAAGATGCTGTTCCTGAAACATGCGAATAGTTTCCAATATTTCAAATTCATTGAACATAAGCTTTTATGACCGATCCCTTCATATACGATGCATTGCATCAAAAATATCTGTATGCTGCACTCTAATGGATATTTCCAGTTCTTTTCCCAGATCATCAAGCTGATCCGCCAGCTGCTTAATATCAGCTTTCATTTCTGTCAGATCAACCAGCATTATCATTGTAAATACATTCTGAAGAATCGTTTGAGAAATATCATTTATATTGACGCCAGCTTCAGCCAGCAAATTTGAAACCGAAGCGATTATGCCAACCCGGTCATGACCTACAACTGTAATGACAGCTGTTTGTTTTTTATTTTGTGAATTCATTACAAAATCTCCTCAAAATATTTATTTAAATTACTGATGACATTTTACTTCTTTTCCTGCTATATGACCAGAGAAATAATCAAACTTCATATTCAATCATTAATTCAGATAATTCAGTCTCCGGCCAGACAGTCTGTGCTTCAGTCAGGAGTTCTTTCTTATCTATCAAAGGTAGAAAATGTGTAAGCAGCAGTCTGCCTACTTTATTTTTTCTTGCAATCTCAGCACATTCCGCTGCTGTCATATGCATCATAACAGGTTTACGGTATCTTTCAAGCGTACCGGCATCCATAATTGCCAAATCAGCATTAAACAATAATTTGTCAAGAGCTTCGCAAGGAATTGAATCAGCCGTATAAGCAAATATTCTATTCTCATGCTCTATTCTCAAACCATATGTTTCTATAGGATGATCCATCTTTATGGCTTGCAGCTTGGCACCGTAAAGATTCATAGTAGTTCCATCTTTTATCTGTCCTATAATAAGATTACCTTCACTTTGAAGAGTATCGGCAATTGCCACAGGTGAAGAAGGGGCAAACATGGGTACAGGGTCTTTTTCGACACCATATTTGCGTGAAAGATCTATCGCATACTTAAGTACATCTACATCACTGATATGGTCATTATGCAGATGTGTGATAATAACTGCATCAAGTTTAGATATATCTATCAGTTTAAACATATTTGCAAGAACACCGCTGCCACAGTCAATAAGTACATGATGTCCTTCTATTTCCAGTAAATATCCTGAAGTAGCTCCACCGGCAGCTGGAAAGCCACCGGAATTTCCCAAAACAGTAACTTTCATAAAATTACCTCCGTTCCATGAAAAATGTTACACTTAGATATATTTTACCACAACAAACCATCAGGTGTTATTATCCCGTCAGCAGGCTGATCATTATCATCATGGGGGACAAAATCAATAACTTGATCTGATAAAGCAGCAGCAAGTGCTAAAGGTTTGTTTTTACATATTGCCAGATATTGATCATAGAAACCTTTTCCCCAGCCAAGCCTGTTTTTGGCTCTGTCAAAAGCCAGTCCTGGCAAAATAATTATATCTGGATTTGCTAATTCTGTATTTTCTTCCAAAGGTGGTTCCATAACTCCAAAAAGTCCAGGTTTGAACCAGTTTGCCAGTTTGTCGGCATTTTCCGGTGCCACAACAAAAACCATTTCAGAATCTCTTTTGGTATACTCACTGAAATTCTGGTTATTACAGTCAGAATTTATTATCTTAGGGAATGCAAGACGAAATTCCCTATGCAAAAGATCCTTCCATATGCAGGAAAGATCTACTTCATTTCTGAAGGCATTATATAAACCTATTGTAGGGCTGCTTCTTTTAACTGAATAATCGGAAAAGAATTTCTGACTATAAATATCATCTAAATATTTAAGCAAGTGTCGTCCTATCTCTTTTGATTGCGTTGAAATCAACTCATCTGATTGAGATATACGCCAACTATTCATAAGTTCTCTTAATTCTTTTTTTTCCACTTTTTCACCCTGATCATTTTTAAAAATTCACCTATATTGTATCACTGGTGAAAAACAGCAACAAGTTTGTTTCTATGGGAAAATCATAGCATCTATATAAAGATCGGTAAATTCAGGATCTGAAGATAATTCATAGTATCTGACATTTTCAGCTGCTTCTGTTGCTTTGATTCGAAACTGATCATTAAGAAGACATGCTATTGCACCCATTGCAGAAGTATTTCCAGCTGTTTTTGTTCTATCCTCAAGTCCCTCCGGCAAAAGGCCTATTGCAAAAGCATCCTGTGGTCTTAAATAATTTCCGAATCCTCCGGCAATCAAAATTTCATCAAGTTCATTGCTTTTTATTCCAGCTTTGCCAAGAAGGCGTTCCACACCGGCAGCTATGGCGGCTTTGGCATTTTGTAGCTCTCTTATATCTTTCTGACTGATATAGATATCGCCTGAAGGTTTATCGAGATAAAATCTCATTTGATCATCATATTCAGATAGTCTTTCCGCAAGAACGGGATCAAGCGTTTCAGGCTCATCGTTAAAGCGTCCTGTTTCATCAATTATTCCGGTTTTCAGCATCATAGCAATTGCCGAGACAAGACCGGAACCGCAGATGCCTTTCACCGCTGCCTGATTACCTTCTATTACAGAGCATGTTAGTTGCCCTGATTTGTAATCAACATGCTCAATAGCGCCTGCAGATCCACTCATACCACAGCTAATATTGGCTGCCTCAAAAGCAGGTCCCGCAGCAGTTGAACAGGCTGTCAATCCATCCGGAGTTGAAAGAACAATCTCACCGTTTGTACCTATATCAAGCAGAAGCTGTTTTTTGCCATTAGGAGGGAATAACTGGCAAGCAAGAATTCCTGCCGTAATATCTGCCCCGACATAGGCTGAAATAGATGGCATTATAATGCAAATCGGATCATTATCAATATTAAAACCTATCTCAGAAGCTTTTATTATTTGTTCTGATATACTCACAGGAATAAAAGGTGATCTTGCTATTGCACTCGGATTCAATCCGGTCAGTATATGCATCATAGTCGTATTGCCGCTTATACAAATAGTTTGAATATCTGATGCAGTTAAACCTGATTTGTTTTTCATATTGGCAGACATCTCACAGATAGCCTTAAAAATACTCATTTGCATTGCTTTTAGAGCTGAAATATCATTATCTATCTGTTCAATACGGCTAATTACATCAGCACCGTAATTTCTCTGAGGATTAAGCATGGAGGTCATTGCCAGCCTTTCCCCTGTTTCAAGATCATATAAATAAGATGCAAGCGTTGTTGTTCCTATATCGATAGCCATACCAATAATTTGGGGATTACTAATGCCGGTAATCAGTTTAACAACTTCTTTTTTGTCACGTCTAAACAAAAAAGCAATTTCCTGAACTCTATTATGGATTTTATCAGACATTTCTGCATATAAGGCAAAAGGAAGTTTTGTCCCTGTGTTTTCTTCAAATCTGCGATCATCTGCTCTTTGATCTTCAATGGTTGCCGGTTGGTGGAAGTAAATGCCTTTGCATAAAAGAGGAATACATTCTATCTCAGGCATAATCCCTTCTGTGGAAATACGAGCTTTGCTCTGTTCAGGTATTCTAATATTTATTTCTGATAATTGCTTATCATTAAATCCGTTTTCTATCAGCCAGTCTTCGGAAATATTTGTCTTGCATGCCAGCACTTTTCCCAAATGTTCAATCTCAACCGTACATTTGCCACATGTACCTTTGCCACCACAAGGAGCATTAATCTTTATATCGTACTGCTGTAATAGATTCAGCAGATTTACAGACTCTATAAAATCATGACTTATATTAATACCTTCACCTGTTATATTTATTTTCATCGCAATATCGCTCCTTCACTTTATAGATCATTAACATAATATCTCATAAACAAAACAAAAACTGAAACATTTTTGTTATGTCTGTTACTTTTTTGTCTGAATACACCTTTTAAGGGATACAAAAATAATGGGATTTGCTAAAATGAATTGATGGAGGTGGTTTTTTTGCGAACTACTCAGGTACAAATTGTTATGGCATCACATGTTAACGGTGCAAAAAGACTTTTTGGCGGCAAATTAATGGAATGGATTGATATAACAGCAGCGGTAGAGGCACGTAGGCATGCCTGTTGCGATGTAACGCTGGCAGCGGTCGATCCTCTTGAATTTATAAAACCGGTAAAAATGAATGATACTGTCGTGCTGGAGGCTGAGGTAACCTGGACAGGTAAAACATCATTGGAAGTAAGAGTAGACACTTTTGTCGAACATTTGAATATGGAAAAGCAGCATGTAAACAGAGCCTATCTCGTGTTTGTTGCAGTTAATGATGATAATCAACCTCAGAAGGTTAATCCTTTTGTACCACTTAATCCGCTGCAACAAAAAGAGTATGAAAATGCTTCTTTAAGAAGATCATTCAGGTTAAAGCTTAGAGAAGAAGCAACAGCATTACAAGATCTCGCATTAAAACTTGGTGCAGATAATACATCGGACAGAGGAGATGAGCAGAATGTCAATATTTAAGAGAGATAAACCAATACCAAATCCGATCAAGGAAAGACAGCCCAAAAAGCCGATTGTTATTTTTCTTGATATAATAATTATCATCATTGCTGTTATAGGCATTTATTTAATTGTAAAACCAATGTATGTACACTGGCAGCAAGACAGACTGAGCGATCAACTGCAGGAAGCATTTGACGAAGGCGATGGTACAATAACCTTTAATGCAAGTGATTGGGAAGTGCCGGGCGAGGACGTTGAGTATTTTGATGATAATGAGGGAGAATATGATGTACCCGGTCATGTCGAGGAAGAAGAGCCGGAGGTTATCGTTGTCAAGGCAATAGGGCGCATCATTATTGATAAAATAGGTGTAAACATGCCAGTCGCAGAAGGTTCAACCAAATATAATCTGCGTGTAGCAATTGGTCATTACAGCTATAGTGCACCAGCCGGAGAGCCCGGTCTTAGTATATATTTGGGACATAGAATGTATGATTATGGCCGTCATTTCAATCGACTTGGCGAAGTTGAACAAGGTGATACGGTGGTTATAGAAAATAAAACTCATAGATATACTTATGAGGTTGACAGAATAAGTATAATTGAACCTCAGGAACTGATAGAAGCTTTTAACGAAAACACCATGGGCGAGAGCAGAATACTGCTGGTAACATGCCATCCTGTTCGTGTTGCTTCTCATCGTCTTCTTGTTCATGGCAAATTAATAAATACAGAAGAAATCTAAACTAAAATTGAGAGTCTATAAGAAAAAAAGCGATGTCTAATAATTTAAGACATCGCTTTTTTATTAAATTCTTTTATCAGTTAAGATAATCAGATCTTACCGTCGCAGCCAAGAACTGTTTTGATCTTGTGCTCAACCATACCCTTGATAGCGGTACGTGCTGGAGACAGATATTGACGAGGATCAAAATGTCCAGGATTTTCTGCAAAATATTTACGGATTGTTCCTGTCATTGCCAGACGTAAGTCTGAGTCAATATTAATTTTACAAACTGCCATTTTAGCAGCCTGACGGAGCATTTCCTCAGGAATACCGATAGCATCAGGCATATTACCACCAAAAGTGTTGATCATTTCAACATATTCAGGGATTACTGAGCTTGCGCCATGTAAAACAATTGGGAAACCAGGCAGTTTTTTCTCGATTTCTTCAAGAATATCAAAACGCAACTGTGGTTTCTGTCCTGGTTTGAATTTGAAAGCACCATGACTTGTACCAATAGCGATTGCCAAAGAGTCACAGCCTGTACGTGTTACAAAATCGTATACCTGAGCAGGATCTGTATATGAAGCATCTTCTGAAGAAACATTTACGTCATCTTCGATACCAGCCAGACGGCCAAGTTCAGCTTCAACAACTACACCCTTATCATGAGCATATTCTACAACCTTTTTTGTCAGCTTTACATTTTCTTCGTAATCATGATGTGAACCGTCAATCATAACAGATGTAAAACCACCGTCTATACAGCTTTTGCACAGTTCGAAAGTATCACCATGGTCAAGGTGAAGTGCGATCGGCAGATCTGTTTCGATTATAGCTGCTTCAACGAGCTTTGTCAGATATGTATGATTAGCATACTTTCTTGCACCTGACGAAACCTGCAGAATCAAAGGTGAATTAAGACCCTTTGCAGCTTCTGTGATTCCCTGGATAATCTCCATGTTGTTGACATTGAAAGCACCGATAGCATATCCGCCTTCATAAGCTTTCTTAAACATTTCCTTTGTGTTTACGAGTGGCATAATGTTCATCTCCTTTATGTTATTGAATCACGATATTATTCTCAGCTCGTCTTCTTTCAAAAATCAATCAAACCAATGTATTCCATAGCTCTATACATAATTTATGCATACAGACAAATGCAGATTCAAATGAAAGACGAACCATTACTATTGTATTGGTGAAACGTAAAGACGTCAACTAATTTAGCTAAAAGGTATATTTTTTCCGCTTATTTGTAGATCATTTTATGTGTCATACCGCCATCTACCGTCAAATTGACACCTGTTATAAAGCCTGCATCCTCAGAAGCCAGAAACAAGCATGCTGCTGCTATATCCGCCGGAACCCCTATTCGGCCTGCCGGGTGCTGGGTATGATCTTCTTTTGAATATTCAATTGGATCAGGTGATCCCTGTTGCCAGGAATCAGTTGTTATCCAGCCAGGGCTTATGCAATTTACCCGGACATTATTGCCGCCCAGAGTCATCGCCATTGAATGTGTCAGAGATACAATTCCACCTTTACTGGAGCTATAACCCTCAGTCTCTGGTTCTGACATAAAAGCTCTGGTAGAAGCAATATTAATAATATTGCCTTTTGCCTTAATCAGCCAGCAAGCAAGGATTTTACTCATTACAAAAGGAGCACGCAAATTAATGGATATAACACGATCGAATCCGGAAATATCCGAACTGTATAAATGTGAATTATGCGCATCTGCAATAGCGGCATTATTTACCAGTACATCAAGTCCTGATTCGTCCAGAACAGGAAAAAGCTGCTCAACCGCTAAATTTATGCTTTTTTCATCAGCCAAATCTACATTTTTATAAATAACACTGCCTTTGCCTGCTTTTTCAATCAAATTCACAGTTTCTAAAGCAGCTTGTTCATTTATATCAAAGATAATTACTCTGGCATCGCAAGCAGCAAAGCTCTGAGAAAGACATCTACCTATTCCCTGAGCTCCACCTGTGATCAGAACAGTCTTGCCGGCAAAAGCAAATTTGGTTGCGGGCAAATTATTTGCTGCAGATATTAAGTCACCCATCACATCTCCTGCTTTGTTAATATTTCCAGACGTTCTACAGTACTCTTATACATTGCTTCATAACGAGACATTTTATCACGTTCAGCTTGAATAACCTGTTCTGGAGCCTTGCTAACAAATTTTTCATTGCCAAGTTTTTTAGAAACACGATCAAGTTCATTACTTAAATTTTGTTTTTCTTTATTTAATCTTTCAATTTCTTTGGAAATATCTATCAGATCTTCAAGTGGGATAAAAATTTCACCACCGGCAAACAGTGTGGTAACAGCAGTAACAGGTATACCTTGTTTGCTTTGTCTGATTTCCAGCCCCTGTACTCCTGCAAGTTTCTGCAGAAAGGCAAGACTTTCTTGGAACATATTATGAATAGCTTGATCTTCAGAAACAACAATCAGATTTATTTTGCGACTGAAAGGAACCTGCATATCTGTCCTGATATTACGGATGCCGCGTATCGCCTGCATGAGAATAGTCATCTTTTTTGCGTCCTCGGCAAAAATAAGCTTCTCATCACATTCCGGCCAACTGCTCACCATAATTGAACCTTCAGTATTCTCAAGATTATTATAAATTTCTTCTGTAACAAAAGGCATGAAGGGGTGCAGTATTTTCATAGCTTGCATAAGAACATGATTTAGAACAGTCTGTGCAACTTTACGTCCATGACTTCCTTTATCTGCCAGTCTGGCTTTGCACATCTCTATATACCAATCACAATATTCTTCCCAAAGGAAGCTGTATATTTTTGCCAGTGCAACTCCTAGTTCATATTTATCAAGATTATGTCTTACCTCGCGCTCTAGCTGCTGTAATCTGGTTAATATCCATTTATCTTCCAAAGTTAAATCAGCTATATCCAGATTATCAAAATTAATATCCATTTCATCGTCAAAATTCATGACAACAAAACGAAAAGCATTCCATATCTTGTTAATGAAATTGCGTCCGGCTTCAATTTTATCTTCCTGAAAACGTTGATCATTGCCAGGTGCATTACCGTTTACAAGAGCATATCGCAAAGCATCGGCTCCATACTTATCTATTATCTCCAGAGGATCTATACCATTACCAAGAGATTTTGACATTTTGCGTCCTTCACTATCACGGACTATACCGTGAATAAACACAGTATGAAATGGTGTCTCACCAGTATGTTCCAGACCCGAGAAAATCATTCTGGCCACCCAGAAGAAAATAATGTCATAACCTGTTACAAGCACACTTGTCGGATAAAAATATTTCAGATCTTCTGTTTTATTCGGCCAGCCCAATGTGGAAAAAGGCCAAAGAGCTGATGAGAACCAGGTATCCAGAGTATCTTCATCCTGGGTAAAAGAAGTACTGCCACAATCTGGACAAATATCAGGCATTTCCCTATCTACCATAATTTTGCCACAGCTGTTGCAATAATATGCAGGAATACGATGCCCCCACCATAACTGCCTTGAAATACACCAGTCACGTATATTCTCCATCCAGTTGAAATATGTTTTATCAAAACGCTCCGGTACAAAACGAGTATCACCTTTTTTTACAGCTTCAATAGCAGGTTCAGCCAAAGGTTTCATTTTTACAAACCATTGGAAAGATACACGTGGTTCAACTATAGTATTACAACGATAGCAGGCGCCAACATTGTGCTGATGCGCCTCAGTTTTATCAAGATAACCTTCAGCCTCAAGATCTGCTACAATTTTCTTTCTTGCTTCTTCTCTTGTCAGCCCGGCATATCTGCCGCCTTCTTCATTGATACAGGCATTTTCAGTCATTACGTTGATTACAGGCAGATCATGTCTTAAACCTACCTCAAAATCATTGGGATCATGGGCAGGAGTGATCTTAACAACACCTGTTCCAAAATCTTTATCAACATAAGTATCTGCTATAATTGGAATTTCACGTCCAACCAGAGGCAAAATAACATTTTTGCCGATCATATCAAGGAATCGTTCATCTTCCGGATGAACAGCGACGGCTGTATCACCAAGCATGGTTTCCGGTCTTGTTGTAGCCAGATGCAGATAACCGCTGCCATCCGCCAACGGATAGCGCAAATGCCAGAAATGACCCTGCTTGTCCTGATACTCTACTTCTGCATCTGATATTGATGTCAGACAGTGAGGACACCAGTTAATTATTCTTTCGCCACGATAAATCAAATCTTTTTTATAAAGTCGTATAAAAACTTCCTGTACAGCTTCAGATAAGCCCTCGTCCATAGTAAAACGCTCACGGCTCCAGTCACAGGAAGACCCAAGCCTTTTAAGCTGTTCTATAATACGTCCGCCATATTCTTTTTTCCATTCCCAAGCTCTTTCAAGAAAACCTTCACGACCAAGATCTTCTTTGCTGACACCTTCCGATTTCATCTTCTCTACAATTTTAGCTTCTGTGGCAATAGATGCATGATCTGTTCCCGGCAGCCATAATGCTGAAAATCCCTGCATTCTTTTGGCTCTAATAAGAATATCCTGCAAAGTATTGTCCAAAGCATGACCCATATGGAGCTGTCCGGTAATATTGGGTGGTGGTATTACAATAGTATAGGATTCCTTATCCGGATCGACAGCAGGAGTAAAAAGACCTTCCTGCTCCCAATTACAATATATTCTGTTTTCAGCTTCGGCTGGCTCAAAAGCCTTGGCAATGGCATCTATTTTCGCCATAATATTCCCTCCCGTAAAGTGATTAATATATCAGTTAAAGACTCTAACGAAAAGCTATTAGAATCATTATAAAACCTGGTGCGGCAATCAAAAGACCACGTAGTTTAACATCCACAATAGCGGCCTGACGCTTAAATTTTATTTTTTCCTCATCTGTCATATTAGCAGTTAATCTGGGATCGTCTTCTTTTTTTTCTGCCAGACCCTTTTTATCAACTATTTTAGGAGCCGCAAATACTACAAAAACGCCAACTGCCGCAATGATAAGACCTGCTATTTTTAAGATCAGTTCAATTGTTTCATTCATTTTGTAATCCTTCCAATCTTTTCCACAGTATTGATCGTAGCTTATAACAAAAAGCTTCCACCCAGATATGCTTAACAAACATAACTGGACGAAAGCCTATACTTCCGTAATATCACCAGTTTCCTGCATGTATTTTACACAATTTATTTATCATTGGCAAGAAACTGAATGTGGTCAATATTCACAGAACCGCTGCTTTTCCCATCTTTGACACAAATCGAAAAGCTGTACAGATATTTAGTTTTATCTGGTACCTGTATTATCTGATTAAGATCAAAAGAAAATTCCTGCCATCGTAATGCTGCCATGACAATTTTTTCACTGCTGATGAAAGCCTCATCAGGATTCTCACTCATAGCAATTTTCAACCAGATTTTTTTCATCTGCCTGTCGGGGTTAAAAATTTCCAGATTTATAAAACGACAATTTGTCAGATTAAAAGGAGGAAATAATGATTCATATTCAAGGCAAGGAGAAATTTCTATACAATCATCAATTATAGGATATCTGACCATAATTGAAGCATCACCGTGCTGCTTATTTGCCGTTTCAAGTGATAATTCAGCATTTCCTTTTTTCACTTCCCATACAGGCAAGCGCTGAGGAATACGACTGTTTTTGCAACGCTCAGAATCATCAAACTTAATATCACAAGCCCAATCTGTAAGTCGATCACAATGTATCCACTCCGCTGGCAGATAGTATTCAGATTTTTTTCTATCTGATCTGAAAGGCATAACAGGAAGATGCTCACTGTTTATCAGATTAGCGGCATGATTCATACTGCTAAACCCGTAAGTTACAGCTTTAGGCCTTGGAATTTGATCATGCCATACCATAACTCTTACACCATATAATATTTTTGCCTGTGCTTCCCGGAAAATTCTATCCTCACCGCAGATTGAAAAACCACGCAAACGTCCTTCCTGGGAAGCAAGTCTCAGCCCTTCGGCAGTATGATCAAAACTAAGAAGCATTTTCCCGCCCACAAGCTCTATGCCGGTGCACTCAGGAGAGCTTAAAGACGCTTTTCTATGATAAAGCAGTCCGGATGCTATTTGTTTTATTTTACCTGCTGCCGCTTTTATATCAACAGGAAATTTTTCGGAAAAACTGTTTTGGATTTTATTCTTTGTTTCAGCGTATAAATCATATACAGGCAGAATAGAACAAGGATTTTTAACCTGATGCCTGATCTGCGCCAAAGCTTCATTATAAAGAGCAAGATCATAACCACTGTCGTCATCCTTATAGGCAGCCGGAAGATGTTGTAAACAAATCCAGGCGCAATTTTCCGGCATTTCTGAGCCATCGACATTTGTCTCAGCCATTTCAGTTCCTCTGATCTGGCTCTTGGGAGAAGCTGCAGGAATCCTGAAAACAGATTGCCAGTCCTGCATAAGGTATTTCATGGCAGACCTGTAATATTCTGCATTAGCACGATCTTTACCACCCTGATGCCAGATTATTCCACGAATACCAATACCAGACAACGGGGCTATTTTGTGATTATATAGTGCACCAGGAAGATAACAACCCCAATCACCTGCCATATGCCAAGTATTATCGTCCCTATAAAAACCATAATTTTCAATTTTTTGACGTATATGTTCATGTGCATCTATAGACGGTCTTGATATCCAAGAGTGTATATAAGTTCCGCACATGGCAGTCTCTATAACAGCAACAGGCAATCTCAAGACATTTACCAGATCCTTGGCAAAATAAAAAGAAAGCGCAGTGACTTTACCAATTTCAGACAAATAATCACCACTAATCCAATGTGAATTCACAGGCTTATCCAGAGGCTGTGGACTGTACTGATTATTTTTTTTATCAAGGCCATCTTCTGACTGAACGAGAAAACTTATATACTGATGCCCTGCAAGATTACCAAGCTCTTCCGGAGAGAAACCTTCAGCAAGTTTGACACTCATATCTGATTGTCCAGCCATAACCCAAACTTCGCCCACAAGAATATTTCTAACAATAA
Source organism: Ercella succinigenes (assembly GCF_900002895.1). NCBI lineage: Bacteria > Bacillati > Bacillota > Clostridia > Eubacteriales > Oscillospiraceae > Ercella > Ercella succinigenes. The sequence continues at coordinate 46,650 of NZ_CDHP01000071.1, forward strand.
CCTCTTCTCTACCTGATTTTACAAAAAGAGTATAAGGATCAAAGGACGCTTCCATTGCCGGTAATTCAAAAGAAAAATGACCGTTAGAATCTGCCTTGATTTGTTCCTCAAAAACACAACCATATTCTTTGTCTAGTGAGGAAACAGAGCGGCCATCAAAGGGACTTCTTTCTAATCTGGCACTGATTTTTGCGTCAGCACGGCAAAATCCCATCAGCAAAAAAGATAATTGCTGTTGAATAACCATACCACTGCCAATCAATGGTGATAATCTGAGCTGTTTTGCCATGGCAGACTCCTTGAGGATTTCAGCCGTCAGCTGAATAAAACTTACAGTTCACAGCACATTATAACGCTTGCAGACAGCTCTATCAAGGTTATAACTGATATAAGACAACCTGTTCTTGTTTTAATGAGGCAGGAACATCAATCGCTCGTTGATTCATCGAACCGCGAAACCGCAAATTTAAAGAACGCTGATTAAGCTCAAATCTACCATCAATCAGTATATCTATATTCTCAAGCAAATCTTTCCAGCCGGATCTTTCTGGTGACTGTTCAAGAATTTCTTCAAAAGTATATCCTGAATAACAGATAATATTTATAGTTTCGGAACGAACTCTTTTAGCCAGTTCAGCAAATTCCTCTGCCTGCATAAAAGGTTCTCCGCCACTGAAAGTAACACCATCAAGCAAAGGATTAGACTTAATTTCTTTTTCCAGTTCAGATAGTTCCTGTTCAAAACCACCTCGGAAATCATGGCTCTCAGGATTGTGGCAGCCAAAGCAAAAATGAGGACAGCCCTGGGCAAAAATTGCATATCTTATGCCAGGGCCATCCGTAATTGATTCTTTCATAATACCAAATAAGCGAAAAGTCATTTTAGTTCTCAGTTTTTAAGACCGTGTTTTGCCCGGTCATTTTCTTCTGACTTTTTAGCATTATTAAATCTATCAAGAGTACCAACCAGGTAACCTGTTATTCGTCTTATTCTTTCAAAAGGCTCATCTTCACTGTCCTCACGGCCACAGGCAGGACAGGTATCGCCTATAATTCCATTGTATCCGCAAACAGGATCTCTATCTATTGGATGATTTATTGCACCGTAGCCAATATCATTTTCAGCCATATGACGTATTACTTTCTCAAAAGCCTCCATATTCTGTGTTATATCACCATCCAGTTCAACATATGAAATATGACCGGCATTTGCAAGACTATGATAAGGTGCTTCAATTCGTATTTTATCAAAAGCACTGATTTCAAAACGTACAGGCACATGGAAGCTATTGGTATAATATGGTTTATCGGTGATTCCATCGATTTTTCCGAAGCGTTTTCTGTCTATGCGCAAAAATCTTCCTGAAAGACCTTCGGCAGGTGTACCGAGCAAAGAAAAATTAAGACCTGTCTGTCTGCTTTTTTCATCACAGAAAGCACGCATATGTGCTATTATCTCTAGACCAAGCTGCTGAGACTGATCATCCTGACCATGATGTTTTCCGGTAAGTGCAGTTAAAGCTTCTGCCAAACCTATGAAGCCAATTGACAATGTACCATGCTTAATAACTTCTCTGATTTCATCTTCCCACTTAAGCTTCTGAGAATCTATCCACAAGCCCTGGCCCATCAGGAACGGGAAGTTATAAACATGCTTTCTTGCCTGCACTTCAAAACGTTCGAGCAGTTGATCGGAAACAAGTTCCATCATTTTATCAAGTCTACTGTAAAATTTATTCAAATCACCTTTTGCCATGATTGCACAGCGTGGCAGATTAAGAGATGTAAAACTTAAATTGCCACGATTATAAGTAATTTCTCTTGAAGTATCAAAAGTATTGGCAACGACTCTAGTACGGCAGCCCATATAGGCAATTTCCGTTTCTACACGTTTGGGATCATAATATTTAAGATTAAAAGATGCATCCTGAAAAGCAAAATTAGGGAACATTCTTTTGGCACTGCAACGGCAGGCAAGCTGAAACAAATCATAATTAGGATCTTCTTTATAGTAATTGACACCCTTTTTCACACGGAAAATTTGTATAGGAAAAATGGCAGTTTCTCCATTTCCCAAACCGGCTTCTGTTGCCAGCAACAGATTACGTATAGCCATTTTTGCTTCAGCCGATGTATCCATCCCATAGTTTAACGAACTGAAAGGTGTCTGTGCACCAGCCCGGCTATGCATAGAATTCAGATTATGTATCAGAGCTTCCATCGCCTGATATGTAGCTGCATCTGTTTCTTCGTAACTGCGTTCAACAACAAATTTGATAACACGTTCTGCTAAAACAGGATCTGAAATATATTGACTGATTATTGTTTTTTGAGCCTTATCAAAAGCATCTGATTGCTCAAGAGCAGGTCTGCAACCACTCATGTCATGTATTTTAGTTAATATTTCGTCTGCCAGATTCTCTGCTTCGTTAAAATCAGCAAGCAAAGCAAGAGCGGTCACCAGGTTTTTTCTATAAATCTTTTTATAAGTGCAGATTATCCCTCTTGCCATTGCATAATCAAAATTTACAATAGATTGTCCCCCATGCATATCATTCTGATTAGACTGTATTGCTATACAGGCAAGAGCAGCATAGCTGCGAATATCGCGAGGTTCACGCAGATGACCATGGCCTGTTGAGAAACCACCGTCAAAAAGCGTTATAAGATCTATCTGACAACATGTCATCGTCAGCGAGTAGAAATCCAGATCATGAATATGAATATCGCCTTCCTGATGAGCTTGATTATGTTCAGGCTTTAGCATGAACATCTGATAATACATTTTAGCCCCTTCGGAACCATATTTGAGCATGGTTCCCATAGCTGTATCTCCATCTATATTTGCATTTTCACGCTTGACGTCACTTTGTCTGGAATCATTATTAGTTATGTCATGATAGGTTTGCATCAATCTTGTATTCATTTCTCTAACACGAGTCCTCTCGGAGCGGTAAAGAATGAATTTTTTGGCAGTATCGGGGAATCCTGCTTCCATCAAAACTTTTTCAACCATATCTTGAATTTCTTCTATGTGAGGAATTGATTCGGCAGTTAGCGAAAGATACTCCGCTACTCTGGCAGCAAGATCCATACTAAGCATATGTCTGCTTTGAACAGATGAATGTTCCGTATTTTCATCAGCTGCCTCAAGAGCTTTATATATTGCATTTGCTATTTTTTCAATATTAAATGAAGCCGGTCTGCCATCACGTTTTACAACTCTGGTAATCATATTACTATTCCTCCATAAACCCTAACAATATAAAACCACAGCTACAACATATAGTGTATTAACTGTGGCATAAAACAACATCTTGTATAATTCTATATTTATTGAATTATATCGTCAAGAGAAAAAACCAAATTATCAATATAAATTTTTTATTTTTTCAAACTGCGGGTTAATTCATACAGCCCTAATTCTGTAAACCCGCCTTTTTGCAGACGTGCATTGTCATGATCAAGTATATTGTTAAAAAAAACAAGCAGCTTCTCTTGATCTTCTTTTTCAGCCAACCTTATGAAATCAATTATAACTATGCCCTGGTACTTTCTTAATCTTAATTGTCTTGCTATTTCCTCTGCCGCCAACATATTAGTTTCCAGAAGTGTCTGGCGTTTATTTTTACGTGTAACAGCTTTGCCACTGTTAACATCAATCACCAGCAAAGCTTCTGTCTGATCAAAAACTATTATGCCACCATTTTTCAGCCAGATTCTTTTTTTCTCGACAGTTTCTCTTAGATCATTCAGGCGATGTACATCTTTCAATCCAAACCCTGAATTCACAGGATGGATACGCATAACATTTTTCCAATCTCCCGGATGTTTTTCCAGTAATAATTCAACTTTGGAAAAAAGATCCATCCCTTCCACTTGTATTGATCTGAGATTTCCTCCGGCCCAATCTCTTAATGCCTGTTCAAGCGGATCTTGAAATCGGGCTAAAAGACGAGGCAGTTTTCCACCTTCATTTTTTTCCGCCTGAAGACTGTACCACATATCAGCAAGATTATCCAGCTCTGCGCTGAAAATCTGATTGCGCTGTTGTTCTGGTTGCAAATAAAGCTTACTCCTTTTAAGATGTCTTTTCTCAAAAGGACGATATACGGCATAAAACCCTGGCAGCTGAGGCTTAGCCGTAAGCTGGCAGCCTTTTCCAGCAGCTGTCAGTCTTCTTACCTGAACGATCTGCAGCTGGCCGGCTTTCACATTATCGGGAGCAAGTCGCAAAGGCAGCATCCCCTCATATTTCTGACCTAAATCAACAAAAGCACATTCCAATGCCGGCACTATTCTTGATATTTTTGTCAGAATTATATCCTGTTCCTTCCAGATATATTTTTCGTTTGGCTGATCAGGTGTTTCAGCAGAGCATAAGTACTCAACAGCCTTTCCATTTTCCAGTAAAACACAGTAATAATTATTCGGATCAAGATTATTCGGATAAATAATTATATCTCTTAAAGGAGTCTCAAGGTATTTATTCACTTAAGATCAGCTCCTGTCTGGTTATCATGGCATCAGCAGCTTCCAATTCCGGCAAACCGCCTTGTTCCACAAGCAGCTGCAATAAAATATCCGGTCTTAGGTTCTGGCTGCTACCAGCTTTTACCATAATTTCCAGTTGCGAATCACCATTACAAGACCAGTCTATAAGCAATGGCCTGATATCAATAATCGAAGTCTTTCCTTTCCTGGTTTTTTCCGTTTCCAGTGGTTTGTCACCTTTCAAAACAACTTGAGCAGCTTTACAAATATCCTCTGCTTCTATCTTGTATCTGGCAGCACATACCAGACTCATCAAGCTTTGCTTATCAGGAACTATGAGGCTGGCTTTATTTACAATTAAACCTTTCGGCAAATTGCTATTAAGCAAGTTTAATAAAGCCTGTTCGTCAAACTTTTCCACACAATATATATCGAGAAAATCACCTTTTGCAGCCAACCCCACACTTATTGGCAAAGCAAATACCATTTGAGGTCTGGGATTATAACCTTGACTCCAGAGGACTGATATGCCGGCACGGCGGATAGAACGCTCAAAGGTTCGCATCATATCAAGATGTCCAAGCCATATTGCTGCACCTTCACGACTAAAGGTAAGCCGGTATACAAAAGTTTCATTTGTCTCACTCAAAGCAGATACCTCCTCCAAAACAGCTTGCACCGCAATCCATACAGGCATCATGACAGGCAGGTGTAATTTCTCCCGACAAAGCTCTTTGATATTCTTGCCATAAAAAATCCTTGCTTACACCACAGTCAATATGATCCCAGGGAAGTATTTCATCTTGGCTTCTTTCACGAGTAGTATAAAAATCAATGTCAAGACCACAATCCTGCAAACTGTCAAGCCAGCGATCTAATTCAAAATTTTCATCCCAGGCATCTAATCTTGAACCACGGCTCCAGACCAGGTGGAGGACTTTGCCAAGTCTGCGGTCACCTCTTGCCAACATAGCTTCTATCCACGATGTAGCAAATTCATGCCACTGATATTTTATGCTGCGGCTTCTGATCAGTCCACGTAAATGACGCTGATGCTCTTTAAGCCTATCCTGAGGCATCTGCCCCGACCATTGAAAGGGGGTAAAAGGTTTGGGAATAAAAAATGAGGTGCTGACCGTCAGTTCTAACCTTCGTCCACGTTTCTCTCTTGGTAGTTCCCTGTATAATTGTTCGATCGAAGCTGCAAGGTCAGCAATACCTGTCACATCATCTAAAGTTTCGGTTGGCAGACCTAGCATAAAATAAAGCTTTGCTCCGCTCCAACCGCCTTCAAAGGCAAGCTTCATGGCAGATATTAAATCTTCCTGACTAATCTGCTTATTGATAACATCCCTTAGTCGCTGAGAACCTGCCTCAGGAGCAAATGTAAGACCGCCTTTACGCGTTCTTGCAGCCTTTTGCATCAATCCCAGATTAAATGAATCGAGACGCAAAGAAGGTAAAGAAATACTTGTATGATTTGGTGTCATCTCAGTCAGAAGATCGTCTGTCAGAGTGCCAAGCTGACTATAATCACTTGTTGATAATGAAAGCATACCTATTTCATCATATCCTGTATTGCGCTCCATCAACTTTGCCTGTTCGAGCAAGACTTCCGCCGATCTTTCTCTAACAGGCCTATAGATCATTCCAGCCTGGCAGAAACGGCAGCCTCTGGTACAGCCACGAAAAAGTTCAAGAAAAATCCGATCATGCACGATTTCCATATTCGGAACCAGACTATCAGTCGGGAAAGCTGTTTTATTAAGATCAATTTCAATTCTTTTTCTAACCTTTTCTTTTATACCAACGTGATTAGGATATGTGCGGCTGATAGTGCCATCCTCATTGTATTCAACATTGTAAAAGGAAGGCACGTAAACACCGTCTATTTTTGCTACTAACTGCAAAAAATCCTGTCGTACTTTGCCTCCTTTTTCTTTCCATGACCGATAACATTCAACCACTTCGGGTAAAAGTTCTTCACCCTCACCAATTAGAACAATATCAAAAAAATCAGCCATTGGTTCTATGTTATAAACAACAGGACCACCGGCAATTATAAACGGATCTGCATCAGTCCGGTCTTTTGTGTACTGGGCAATGCCGCCAAGATCAAGCATATCAAGCACCGTTGTATAGCACATCTCGTATTGCAGAGTAAATCCTATCATGTCAAAATCAGTTAGGGGAGAATGAGATTCGAGGGCAAAAAGCGGAATATCTAGCTCCCGCATCCGGTCTACCATATCAAGTGCAGGATAAAAAACTCTCTCACACCAGGTAAGTTCATTTTTATTTAATCTGTCATAGAGTATTCTCAATGCAAGATTAGACATGCCTATTTCATAAATATCAGGGAAACAGAAAGCAAAGCGTACAAAAGGCCGGACAGCCTCTGAAGAGACCTCCGGCACAATCTTTTGCACACTGTTCCATTCACCGCCAACATAGCGCGCTGGTTTGCTGACTGAGCGCAGCAAATGACGAGGTAAATTAACTGTGTTCATTTTTTATCCTTTCAGACGTTTCTCCAACTCGGCTTTGCGAGTTTCAAAACCAGGTTTGCCAAGCAAAGCAAACATATTCTTTTTATAATCTTCTACACCGGGCTGATCAAATGGATTAACAGCCAGTAGATATCCGCTGATACCACAGGCTTTTTCAAAAAAGTATACCATTTGCCCAAAATAGTACGGTGTTAGCTCAGGTACATTAAGCACAAGATTAGGCACTCCACCATCGATATGAGCCAAAATAGTTCCCTGCGCAGCTTTATGATTAACCTCATTCATATCCATACCTGAAAGGAAGTTCAAGCCATCAAGATTTTCAGGGTCATCGGGTATTTGCATAGGGCGTCTGGCATTTTCCACCTGGATAACAGTTTCAAACAGGAACCTGTTTCCATCTTGTATATACTGCCCCATTGAATGTAGATCGGCTGAATTATCAACACCAGCAGGGAAAATACCTCTGCCGTCTTTACCTTCACTCTCTCCGTAAAGCTGTTTCCACCATTCTGTCATGTAATGGAAACAAGGTTCATAGTTGACCATTATTTCTACTCCATAGCCTTTACGCAGTAGAATATTCCGCATCATAGCATAGCGGTAGCAATCATTATTAGCAGGATCTGGATTGCGCCACTGTTTCATTCCTTCTTTGGCACCACGCATGATTTCGCGGATATCAATACCGGCTGCAGCTATGGGCAAAAGACCCACCGCTGTCAATACAGAATATCGTCCTCCTACATCATCAGGCACAACAAATGTTTCGTATTTTTCTTCATCAGCCAGTTTTTTGAGAGCACCTTTCTCACGATCTGTAGTCGCATATATGCGGCCGCGTGCCTCTTCTTTGCCATATTTCTTTTCCATATAGGATTTAAATATTCTGAAAGCCACCGCCGGCTCAGTTGTAGTCCCTGATTTAGAAATAACATTCACAGAAATATCTTTTCCTTCTATCAGGTCAAAAAGATCTGCCAGATAAGTTGAACTTATACTATTGCCGGCAAAAATAACTATTGGTGCTTTGCGCTGACGTTTAGGCAACATATTTTGAAAAGAATTTGTTAAAAGCTCAATAGCAGCTCTTGCACCGAGATAAGAGCCGCCAATACCTATAACAATCAGAAATTCACTATCCTTGCGTATTTTGGCAGCAGCTTTACGAATTCTGGAAAATTCATCTTTATCATATTTTACTGGCAAATCAAGCCAGCCCAGAAAGTCATTTCCCGGACCATTTTTTTGGGTTAGTTGTTTATGAGCCAGAACAAGTTGAGGAGTCATATTTTCCATTTCTTCTTTTCTGACAAAAGAAAGAGCATTTGATTCATCAAATTTAAGCATATCTTTTTCCTCCGATTTGCTGTTAAAATCATTCCAAAGTAGTATAAATCATGATATCTGGCAGTGCAAGAGACTTTGCACCACTTGTATCATACATAATACAATTAGTCTTTTTACAACTAAAAAATTTCTTTTTTTGACCTTATCTGCACGCAGTTTCTCATCCTCTTTATTATATCAGTTTTTTGCTGCAGCATATAATCTCTGTCTGCCAGATCTTAACAGTTTTTTTGCCACTAAGATCAAAAGCCGCCAACCACTTACCTTTTTCAACTATCCCTTCAAGAAGAATTTCAGGATTACAGCTAAATTTTTCTATCCTAAACCTCTTCAGCCTCGGATATTTTTGCCGTATCACTTCTTTGCCCTGGGACAATAATAATTTATCTTCCTGCACTTGCGATAATTCTAATGAACTTTGCCAGTCCGGCAAATCCTTTTGTCCACTTCTCATATAGTCAAGCACAAGATGATCCCTAAGAATCTCCGAATCTGATTCCGTTCTGTAGGACAATACAAAAGCTTGAAGAAGTTCCCAAGTTGCATGTCTGCCTATTTGACGTTTTTCCCATCCGTTTTCTAGATAAAAGTCGGCAAGTTCTGCAAAAAAGGCAAAAGCCGATTTTTCATGTTGAAGAAGATAGTTTATTGATAATTCAAATTTACCGCTATTATAATAGCAATCAAGTTGATTTTCGATTCTCTTTAATCTGATCAGATCTGCAAAGCTCATTTTATCAGAAGACAATATCTCATATGGTGGTTTATCGCGCCAGATCATATTTGCACTATTTGCCTGCTCAAATATAATGCTCCCCGGCAAAATTTTGAGAAAACCTAATTGCAGCATATGCGGTTTTAATGCTATAACCTGATCAAAATTAACTGTAAACTGCTGCAAATCTTCGGTTGGTAAACCTGCGATCAAATCCAGATGCAAATGAATTGTGTTTAACGCCCTTAATTGCTCAACCCGCTTAAATAACAATGGCAAATCACATTTGCGGTTGATAATATTCAACACATCACTGCTGCAGGATTGCACACCTATTTCAAATTGAAATAAATTTCCCGGCGCTTTGTTCAATATTTCAATACTGATGTCATCAATCAGATCGGCAGCAATTTCAAAATGGAATCTGGTTCTAAAGCTTTTTGTCTTACTTTGTTCTATTAACCAGTTCCAGATATCAGCAGATCTTTTGGGATTACAGTTAAAAGTCCTGTCAACGAATTTTACCAGTTTTACATCTGCATCTATCAGTAATTCCAACTCTGAAAAAACTTGATCAAGCGGCCTGTATCTTACTGTTCTATCCCTCGACGACATGCAGTATGTACAGCCGAAAGGACAACCTCTGCTGCTTTCATAATATAGTATTCTTTCAGAAAGTTCGGATAATTCTTCAGACATATATGGGAAAGGCCACTCCCCCTTTGAAAGCTGCAAAGAAACAGGATTTATTCTCACATTTCCTTGCTGGTCAATCCATGAAATTCCGCTAATATCCTCACAAACAGCCGATAAAATACTTTTGTCAGGTCGATAATAGCCGGACTCTTTATTAATACAACTATTATAATAATTATTAAGACTGGTTATTATCTGGGGGAAATTAATCTCTCCTTCACCTGATAATACAATATCAGCTGATTTTATCTGTTCAAGTATCTCCGCCGGTTGCCAGGCAGCTTCCGGGCCGCCAATAATTATTGTACAGTCTGGTTTAACTTTTCTTAAATCACCGCAAATCTGTTCAGTTAATTCCCTGTTCCAGACATAGCAGGAAAAAGCATAGATATCCCCAGACAGTTCATATAGTTTTTGCAAAACAGCTGATGGCTGATCATTAATTGTGTATTCAGTCGCTATAATCTCGGCAATTACATCCGTTTTTTTAAAACAAGCTTGACGCAGCAATCTGATTGATAAACTTGTATGACTGTATCTGGCATTTATAGCACACAAAACAATGCGCAGCTTATGGGGCTGCGCAGATTTTGATTTCAAATTGTTACTGTTCATATTTCCCTTCAACATAGTTAAATTCCAAAGGTCTTACCTTGAAGCACTCTTGCTCGGCTGCATATATAAGAACAGGTTTCCCCGGGCGGATTGTATCTTCACTGATAGCAGGTCCGGTCAGAAGCTGTCCCTTCCATTCACATTCTATTTCACCAGGTCTTTGCCTGCGTACCGTTCTTCTGACTATAGCCTGCTGTCCTATAAGGTCAGTGTTGTCAGCAGACATTCTCTTGCGGAAAGCATGCCTCAATATCCAGACAATCATGCGGGTGATAATTAACAAGATCAGAAGACCGGCAATTATTATGCCGATCATTTGAAAAATCCTCGTAATATCTGAAACCGAGAGTGCTTCCACAATACAACCTCCGGTCTGAAACCTCGTTGTCTGAATTATGTCAGATCATAAACAATATAGCTCAGATAATATTATACATAAATTTAGTAATAGTTAAACCAGCATATTGTTACCTGCTGTATTGTTTTTGTATAAGTAAAAGCAATTCACGCATTGTCTTTAAAGCAATTGCCGTGGATATACCACTTGTATCATAATGTGGTGACAACTCTACTATATCAGCACCCACCAGATGTAAAGACTGTAAAGACAGGATAACATCCATCATCTGACGGAATGTAATACCATCTGGCTCCGGAGTTCCTGTCCCTGGCATAACAGAAGGATCATAAACATCCAAATCAACACTCAGATAAACAGGTCGATCACCAATAGCCTCAACTATTTGATCAATACAGTCAAACCTCAAAGGGAAAAATTCTGTATGACCAGCTGCTGCGAAGGCAAATTCTTCTTTTGTTCCGGATCGTATGCCCATCTGGAAAATTCTGCCATCGCCTGTCAGATCCCATATTCTTTTAACAACAGTAGCATGGGAAAGTTCCTGCCCAAGATAGTCATTACGCAAATCCGTATGTGCATCAAAATGCAAAAGACAAAGATCGGGATGTTTTTGCAGCAAAACATCAAAAGCACCTAAAGTAACAAGATGTTCGCCTCCAAGCATGAAGGGGATTTTACCATCTAAAGAAATCTTTGCAGTCATTTGCCTGATCATTTCAAGAGAAACAGTGCTGCTGCCCATGGGCAGATCTATATCTCCCAAATCACATACCAGATTTTCATTTAATTCTATATCCTGATACGGGCTGTAGGTCTCCATGCCAATTGAATCCTGACGCATAGCCTGTGGTCCGAATCTTGAACCGGGCCGGAAAGATGAAGTTCCATCATAAGGAGCTCCAAACAGAACCACCAGGGAATCTTTATAGTCAGCCTCACAACCAAGCATTTTTAAGTTCAACATTGATGGGATTTTGTTTTCAGGCATGGCATCTCCTTTATTTTTTAGCAAAACATTTTACTAATAGTTTTGCTAATAGTAGCTTTAGATATTAAATTATGTTTGTCAAATTATATCAGCAGTACTTATACAGCCATTTCACCTAATACCTGTATCAGATCAGGGTCATCTGAGTTATGCATAATTACACAATGCTGTTGACGGTAAAAATTAAAATGATCCACAATACCCTGAGTGATTTTTTCGCCCGGTACGGCAAGCGGAATCCCGGGCGGATATATCATAATTGACTCCGCACAGATCTCACCAACCGATGCATTAATATTTATCTCCCTTTTAGGACTGTAAAAAGCATCTCTGGGAGAAACAACAGCCATTGGTTTTTCAAAAGCATCTATCTGCTCAAGTAAAAAGGGCTGTTTCTGACCGTAATTATCTGCCGCAATTGCTTTCATTGCCGCAACCAAACGACCGATTGTTTCTTCATCATCACCTATACTTACTATTGCCAGTATGACATAAGATTCTGCCAGCTCTACTTGAATACCATATTTATCTTTAAGCATATCATAAACTTCAAAGCCAGTCATACCAAGATCATTTACTCTTATAACTATTTTTGATTCGTCATAATCATAAAAACCCTGTCCATTAATATCATCTTTGGTAAGAACAGATAAACCTTGAGTTTTATTAAGCTCTATTTTTGCCTGCTCTATAATAGGAAATAAATTATTATATATTTTTGTACCGTTGATCTCCAAATTACGCCTTGCAATATCAATGCTGGACATCAAAAGATAAGAAGCACTTGTCGTCTGCATAAGGTTAATCACAGTTCTGACCTGACTTACATCCAGATTACGTTCATTAATCAATAGAGCTGAGCTTTGAGTAAGCGATCCACCTGTTTTATGTAAACTAACAGTTGCCATATCAGCACCAAGCGCAGTAGCATTTTCTGGGAAATCATTGTGAAAAGGGAAATGCGCACCATGAGCCTCATCAACAACAACCAGCAGTCCACGCCTGCGACATAATTTTATAATGGCACGTAAATCAGATACAACGCCAAAATAAGTAGGATTCATCAGGAAAATAGCCTTGGCATCAGGATTATCCTGAATTGCCTTTTTCACCTGATCATAACTGACGCCATTAGCTATGCCATAATCAGTATTTATTTCCGGATCAATAAAAACAGGGATTGCACCTGAAAGAATAACTGCATTTACGGCAGATTTATGTACATTCCTCGGCATAAGAATTTTATCCTTGGGCGAACATACCGACATAATCATTGCCTGCACACCAAAGGTAGAGCCATTAACCAGCATAAAGGCATGATCAGCCCAATAAGCATCAGCCAGCAATGCTTCTGCTTCTTTGATGACACCATCAGGATTTGATAAATTGTCCAGAGCCTTGGTTGAATTTGCATCCAGAGCAAGTATTCTTTCTCCGTAGTATTCACCTAAACCACTATGCATACGCTTTTTATGACCAGGGACATCAAAATGCACCAGTTCTTCCCTGGTATACTGTTCCAAAGCCTCGTAAAGCGGGGCGCGCAAGTGCTTGTTTTTCATTATAATTTATCCCCTCCCAAAGCAAAATTTTGTTAAAAGGAACAATGTCACATCAATGCTTCGATCAAGCACTTCGCAACAAAGAATAAGCAGGTTTAACCCCTGAATTTGCAGACGATTATTCAGGGAGAACAATTAGCGATTATAGCACAGTAAAACAGAAAATCAACACTTTTTTTCATATTTATGAAATTTAAGTTTAGTTATACTAAACTTAAAGCCGATAAAATACAATTTTAGAAATAAATTAGCCAACATGCATAATTTAACCCGAAAAAAATTATATAATTTAGTATCAAAAAACAAATTGTCAGACTTATGTTAAATAACCAAAGCCACTGGTTAAAAATCAATCACCACGTATGGATTTTAGCTCGTCAGGATTCAATATCTCAATCTTGCCTCTTCCCAGAGATAATGTCTTTTTAGACTTAAACTCGCCCAATAATCTTGAAACTACTTCCCTTGCAGTACCTATCTCAACCGCAATAGCTTCATGTGTGGTTTTAACAGTACCCATTTTCCCACCTGTTTGTTCAAGCAACCAACTAGCCAGACGATGATCGGTACGGTCGAAAGTAACTGCCTCCAGGGTTTCCATTGTTTCAGTTAAATGCCTATATAGTGTCAGTACCAAAAAATTTTTCCAGGCAGGTTGCTTATCCAAAATCTCATGGTAAAGCGAAATTGGCAGCATAAACAAAGTTGCAGCTTCCTCAACCTGAGCAAGAGCTGGAAAATCCTCCTGTTTTAACTGGCAAGCAATCGAAACCAGACAGGTTTCACCCGCTCCTGTTCGGAAAAGAGTCATCTCTCTCCCGTTAGGAGATAATTTATAAACACGCAGTACACCAGATAAAACCAAGGGAACATACTGGCATTGCTGATTCTGCTGCATAAGCATCTGAGAAGCTGGCAAATCTGCCATTTGACCATGTGTAAAAAGCAATTGTCTTTGATCTTCTTTTAATTCAGTTAAAACTGGAAATAGTTTATCAAGCTTTGCTATCTGTTCAGAAGTTATCATAATAATATATCCACCTTAATATCTGCATCTCAATTTTCTATTAATTTTAAATTCCTCAACTATAAGTATGTTTCTGATATCTTTTAATAATTCTAACAGAAAAAGAAACAAGTGTGTCAGAAGTTATCGGAATAGTTCATTATAATATTAAAAAGGCAATTAAAATATTTAAGTAGAATTATTAAATAAATAATACAGTTTAGAAAAAGGTGATTTGAATGTCTATTATAAAAAAAGAAAATACACCCAAAACAGGTATGCCGAAACAATTTTATTTGGGTAAAATCAAATATTTTATACCGCTGATAATTGTTCTAAGCATCTTTTTGTTAAGTAGCTGCCAGCAAAATTCATCAACAGATGCAGGCGAACAAAATAATAATGATACAGAAACGACAAGTGATATTACTGAAAAAACCTCCAGGGAAACAACAAGTGTGGAAAACAGCACAACTGCAAAAGAAACCACCGAAGATTCAACGGAGATAATTATGGAACTGATTAAGCCTGATAAAGCAAAATCAATGCTGGATTCAGATGAAGAAATATTATTGCTGGACGTAAGAACACAATCAGAATATGAAGAAATACATATTCCCGGCAGTGTACTGATTCCTGTTGAGTCTATGCCTTCAAGACTTGATGAAATCAGTGAATGGAAGGATAAAACTATCATAATTTACTGTCGCACCGGAAGACGCAGCGCAATAGCAGCTCAAATCATGCAGGAAAATGGCTTTAGTATTTTATATGATCTCGGTGGCATTTATGACTGGCCTTATGAAACTGCTTAAAAAACGCTGCAAACCATTGTATATTGATGGCTTACAGCGTATTCTGATTTTCACTCATTAAAGACAAGATAGTAATATTCAGGTTAAACAATCATTCATCTTTACGGAATACATGGATAGAAAAATCAAATTTTATTTTCTATTTCCTGTACTAATGCTTCTTTGCTTTTTACACCAATACTTTGCATAATCACATCTTTACCTTTGGACAAGGTAAGTGTAGGAATACTCATTACTTTAAAAGCAGAAGCCAGATCAGGTTGTTCATCAACATTAACCTTTCCTACTTTTATTTTACCTGCCATCTCATCAGCCAGAGCATCAATTGTCGGAGCAATCATGCGGCAAGGTGCACACCATGCTGCCCAAAAATCAATTAAAACTGGCACATCTGATTTTAATACCTCTTGTTCAAAATTTTCTTCAGTAATAGTCAGTACATTTTTTCCAGCCATAGTTATCAGACCCCTTTCGGAATTAATTATTTTATGACTAGATTATACTGATTAAAATCAGATCACTCAGTGATGATGTTACTGAGCATATTGGGTTGGATTATTTTTGTTATAAATTCAAGATACAAAGCTTTTATCTAATATAATTAATGCTTTCTTAAACTTTTCAAGTCTTATTTTACGTCTATAATGCAAAACCTCCATGAGAGCGCAATACTTGTCAACCAAACATACCAACAAAGACTCTTTATAACGAGGTGCATATAAGGTCAAAGGCCACATATGTTTTTCGATAATATCTTTTTCGACTGGATTAAGCTCAAAATGAACGGAAGCATTACGCAAAGCAATTCCTGGATGAGTAAACCCGTGCAAACCTTCTACCGGTTTAATTTTGTGCCAATCATATAAATAAAGATCATGCAGCAAAGCTCCTCTGGCAACAGATTTACTATCCAGTTTAAGTTTTTTGCTGATGCAAAAGCTCATATATGCCACAGACAGGCAATGTTCCAATGTTGTTACCTGATTGTGATGTATGAAATCATCCATCTTCTGAATAGCTTTATGCTGCAATAACTCAGAAGTGAAAACTTCAAATTCCTTTTCCATATTTTCCTGATCATTAGAATTATTGTTTTTTTTCACCTTTTGATCACCCTTATCAATTAATTACCTATTACTGTCTATAGCCTGATAATAACACAAATCTATTACTTTTTCTGCCTCATCCATTATATTTAAATCCCAGTAAAGCTGTAAAACAGAATATCTGTTTCTGAGTTCTTTTGCGTATCTGACAGCCTCTACGACAAGATCTCTGTCAATTGCCAGATCTTCAGGATAAACAGCACCGCCATTTTCCGATAATGATTGCCGTATTATCTCTGGCTTGGGAATAGATTTTTTGATATATTCTATGATCTGTGGCCAAACTTTTTTCATTCTGCTTACTCTTAGAGCTGCTTTTTCCGGATCATTTTTCTGACTTTTATCTTCCAGATCAATTACTTCGTCTGCACCATTACCATAAGATATTTTCATCTGATCTTCCCATGATTGATTTTTGCCTGTAGATAAGGAATTAAGCCGCCGCATGGCAGATTCAAAATCCGGTTTCAGATCAACAAGATACCAATATAGTGAACAAGTCAATATTGTGGCAAGACCTACTTTACTTCCGTGCAAAACTGCCTTTTGATTTTGTTGTAAAAACCGCATTTCCCAAAAATGCGACAAATGATGTTCACTGCCAGATGCAGGTCTTGAATTACCTGCATAACTCATTGCTATACCTGTCATTATCAGACCATTCATTATAAGCCCTACAGCTTCAGGATCTCTTCTTGCTATAGCAGAACTTTTATCAAGTGTCTGATCAACAGTTTCCAATACAAGATCAGAAATATATTTACAATGATACTCATCTTCGATCAAACTACCCATATACCAATCAGCCAAAGCAGAGTATTTACCCAGGAGATCACCCAAACCTGCAGCAAGCATTACTTGCGGACTATTTGCAAGCATATCTAAATCAGCTATAATTGCCGCGGAACCCCATGCTTCATATGTTATTTTCATATTATTGTGAATTAAAGGAGCAACGGTAGAAGCATATCCATCCATTGAAGGTGCTGTTGCTACAATATAATAAGGGATTTGTGTTTTATAACTCACGTATCTTGTAATATCGTTAATTGTGCCAGATCCTAAAGCGATCATTAGCTGAATATCATAATCAATAGCAGATAGAAGATTAAAAACACTGATTTCATCAGGGACAAGGTCATTTTGACTTTTTAATATACATATCTTTGTCTTATAACCATGAGAGTTACATATTTTTTCCAGATTATCCAGGCCTTTTTCTGCAGTTATATTATCTGCAATCAGAAGAATTCGGATTCTATTGTTTTGATCATCGAACTCTTGAATTTGATTTATCTTCAATAATTGGGGCAATACCTGTAAGGCATCTTGTTGCACAATCACTCTTTTTATATCGGTTAAGTGTTTTTTACCACATTCGCAAAGCCAGTGTTTATGCGCATAAGCTTCCAGTTGTTCAGACATATTACCTCCAGATTTGTTTTGAATTTCTTTAAGGACTGTGAGAAAGATTCTCTAAGAAAAGGATACTCTTCTTTTTTGTTCTACAATATATTTCTTGATTGTTTCAGCAGAAACGTTACCAATAGTTGGTATAAATTTTTCTGTCTACTTGTACATTATACTGTCATATTTCGAACATATCGAGTGTTTTAAAAATTATTATGCCAATTCATCGCCGTCTTAAGCGGACGGGGTTTTATTGGCAGTTTTATATAACCAAATAGATTCTCATACCTCTTATATATTTATTTACCCTAAAATTCTTATTCTAGAACTGGATTTTCACCCATCTAAAGTGAACCTTTATCTCATCTCCTTTTCAAAGCGGAAGAAATAATCTCCTCCTAACATATCTTCAGGCGTATTGGGATCTTTGTGCTGGGGATTAAAGAATTCTACTATGTGAAAACCGCAGCGATTTACATAAAAATGAATATTTCGTTTTTCAAAATATGGGGTGGCAGTCTCCCAAACTTTTGTTTCAGGGTAGAGTTTTTCAATCTCTTTCCAAATTGCTTTTCCCACTCCACGACTCTGAGTTCCATATTTTACATAGAGAAAATCAAGATGATTATGTTGAGTTTCTTTCTCAATTACAACAATTGCACCACCAACCATTTCACCATCTACTATTGCTTTGTAAGCAAATGCATCTGCTTTTGATAATACACTGTCAATTTCTTTTTCAGGAAGTATTTCAATGTCCATATCAGAAAACTCCGCAGCGGCACCTTTTTGGAAGGCCTCTTGCATATCCTTTTTATAATCTTTCAAATCTTCTTGATTGACGGGTAATAACTTAAAATTCATGTATGACGCTCCTTTTACAGAATAATGATACTTTTTCCGTTTTACTATGAGAAATACTAGTGTTAACATAACTGCCATTACTTCAGCTACAACAATGGAAATCCAAATACCATCAATCCCCCAAATTAATGGGAGAAGCAGAACGGCACCTAGTTGGAACAACAATGTCCGTAAGAAGGAAATCAAAGCAGAGGTTAATCCATCGTTCATAGAAGTAAAGAAGCCTGAACCGAAAATTGCAAAACCCATAAAAGGAAATGCAATAGCAAAAATACGGAACCCGGAAACAGTCAGATCCATCAGTTCCTTATTATAACCCACGAATATTTGTGCCAGCGGAACAGCAAAAATTTGTGCAGCAGTTACCATAAAGATTCCACTAACAGCAATTAGACGAAGGCTTTTTTTCAAAAGGCCTCTTAGTTCGTCATAATTTCTTGCACCATCATTATAAGAAAATACAGGTGCAATCCCTATCGAGTAGCCCACAAATGTAGCCGAAAAAACCATGCTGACATACATCATGACACCGTAAGCTGCCACGCCGTTTTCTCCAGAGAATTTCAGAAGCTGTATATTATAAAGCATTCCCACGATACTCATGGAAACATTATTCATAAACTCGGAAGAACCATTGGTACAAGCCTTGATAATTGCCTTACCATCGAAATTAGTTTTGCCAAGGCGAAGAAAACTGCTGTTTTTTCGTGAAAAATAGATAAGCGGAATAACACCTCCTATAAACTGGCTGACAGCTGTAGCTATAGCTGCTCCTGCCAACTTATATTCCAGTGGCAGAGAAACTACTAAAACCGCATCCAAAATCATATTGGCAACACCGGCTGCTCCCGTCACAAAAAGACCGAGCCGGGGCTTTGAAGCTGCTACAAAAAAACTTTGAAACACAAGCTGTAATACAAAAAATGGTAAAGTCAGAAGAATTATTCGTCCGTAAACAATACAATACTCAAGCAACTCACCTTTTGCTCCAAGCAGTGTAGCAATTGGACGAATAAATACGAAACCTAAGATAGCGAACAGGACACCGAGAGTAAAAGCCACATACACAAACAGAGAAAAATATCGATTTGCCTCTTCCTTATCACCAGCACCAAATACATTTGCAACAATCGCAGTTCCTCCGGTGCCAAACATGAAGCCAACTGTAGCTACGATCATCAAAAATGGCATGATCAGATTGACTGCAGAAAATGCCATTTTGCCTGCATAATTAGAAACAAAGAAACCATCCACCACACTGTATATAGATGTGAAAATCATCATGGCAATGGATGGTAGTGTGAATTTTATCAGTTTACCATAGGTAAAACGGTCTGAAAGCTGTATCGTCATTATTTCCCTCTTAATTCATAATTATTTATAGACGGCAAAAGATTTTATAAAGTATCAATTTGCTTGCGAAAACAATCCGTATATTTTTCCATCAGACGAATGTATGTGTCGATTTCTTGTGTTGACCAGGATTCAAAAGCCTGTACTTCCGCTTCATAGAGCTTCGCCACAGTTTTATTTACATAGGACTTGCCCTTTTCTGTTAAGAAAATTTTTTTCGCTCTACCTGTGTATTGTTCTAAGTAGAGAATGCCATCATTCTCCAAACCGCGAATAGCTGAGTTTACAGTCTGCTTACTGATTCCCGATTTCTTATAAATATCGCTAAGCAAACAATTTTCTCCTGTATCGTAGATAGTATATAACACAATGGAAACACTATCTGTAATGCCAAGTTTCAAGGAAGCCTTATGATATAGGGCTTCCATTTCAGAAGTCAAATAATTTATTCTATGTATTTCATCAAATCTCTTTTTAGTCATTTCTAAACCTCCAAGTATGATTTCGTACCTTTGATAATAGTACGAAATCATACTATTGTCAATAGATTTCATGAAAATCTATAACTAAATAGATAAGCGCTTTGACACTCCCCATAGCTAAAGCCAGGGGTTTTGTTTTACCACATTATCAATAATTCACGGCTTGATTCATCAGAGCTCTATTTTGGCAGGAAATGCCTCTTTACGCATGATACCCCACATTTTGTCAATATACGCCAGCGTATAAAAATTTTCGTAGTAATGATAATAAAAGGCGCCTTTTAGTGTCATGCTATATTCATTATTTTCCTCGATGATAAAACCAAGCATCTTTGCGATTTTTAACTCCACATTATACATACTTTTTAAGGATACACCAAAAAATCTTTCAAAATCGTTGGCATTTATTTTTGTACTGTATGCTGTCCAAAACAAATAGTAAACCATTCGCTGTCTTAATGAAAAGCGGATCGTCAGGGATGTCGGAGGGATTCCTTCATCAATCCTTTTACAATATTCTTCAACAGAAAATGTATTGATCTTAAAATGGTCTTTCAAAAGTGTTGTTGCAGAACAGCCAAACCCCAAAAAGTTATCTCTGGTCATGGACGAATACTTTGCATTTTGATCGTTTGAGAAAGTCCAAATAGAGCTACGAGTATATCCCTGCTCTATACAATACAGAGTAATTGCATCCAGCAAAGCGCGTTTTTCTTTTTTAGACATTGGTGTTACTTTGCTTGTGGTAAAAGTGAAATCAATAAACGGATAAATTGCTACATGATTTGCACCATTTTGGAACGCAGTATTTATATCTGTTTTCAAATCATTTAATGTCTGTGTAGGTAGCGCAAAGATAAAATCCATTGAGACCGTTTCAAAAGCAACTTCAGATAATGCTTCCTTTAATGCGACGATATTGACATTTGTTCTGCCTAAGATGTTCTGAAACTTTTTCTGAAATGACTGTATTCCGATACTGATTTTTGTTACTCCTACATCTTTTAAGACTCGCAAAACAGACGATTCCACATTGTCGGGATGCAGTTCAACTCCGATGCCCTCTGTAATAATAAAATTTTCTTCAATAGCATCAATAACTTCTTTGAGGCGATCAACGACAAGAGCAGGTGTACCACCACCAAAGTATAAACTTGTAGTTGTCTTTTTGCCCTTATGTTGCTTGCCTACAAGATGGATTTCCCGAATCAGAGCATCTATGTATTGGTCACATAATACTTTCGAGTATTTGACTTTGCAATAAGGACAAAAGTTACAAATACTTTTACAAAACGGAATATGCACAAAAAGACCTAGATTGCCACAATCTGAAAATGGTAATTGTTGATAATATTCATTTTCGAAGATAAATGGCTTAGTTGATCTGGTCAGCCACATTCTTGTCATATTTGTTATTATACTCATATCCTTACCTATACACTATTATGCACAATAAAATCAAAGCACTATCTAATCACAAAATTTTAATAAACCAAAATCAAGTCGCGATTATTTCTGCTTTTCTACAAATGTATTATCAAGACTACAGGTAGCAATCACATCTACTCCTGTCCCTGCCAGATCTGACAAAATGCAATCACCAATTCTAACAGGCAGCTCAGGTCTAAGCGTATGTATTATTTGCAGACATTGAAAAATCATGTTTTTAGGAATAGGCTTGCTTGTTCTAACACTTAAGGGCTTTGAAGCATTCGGTAAAATTATGATCGTAGTAAGCATCCTTTGGGGGTTTGTTACTTCATCTTGAGCATATTTTAAGCCACGATTACAAACATAGCCTTTAATATCTATTATTTCCGGCCCTTTATCTGTTTCTTTAATTTCTACTTCCAATCGGCAGCCCATTGGACAGCCGATACAAGTCAGAGTTTCCACATTATTCCCCTTCTATTGCAATAAACAATATATTGCTTTCCTCAAACTGTATGTCAGATAATTTTTCCTTCTTCATCACGATTGTCACCATTTCGCCAGGCGTCAAAATTTGTTTATTTTGAATTTTTATCAGTTGTTTATTAAAATACATCTTCACACGTGCATTTTTATATACTTTATCAGGTCTAAAAGATATTTTAATGTCCTGAGAATGGAAATTTGCAGTCAAACACTGAGGTACAAGACCTCGAACACCTTGCCCGGCATGTACTGCCACATAAACGATCTGATCTGAAAAGTTTTCAGATAAAGTATAGCTCTTCTTATCCGGCAAAAAATCACAGCAATACCTCCAGGCATTTTTACCAGCAAGTTCTGATTCTTCTGAGACAAAATCTACCAGATCGTGAACATGTAAAACATTGCCGCAGGCAAATATACCAGGCACAGTGGTATGAAGATTCTGATCTACAATCGGCCCTTGGGTTATTGCGTCAATTTTCACCCCTGCCTGTCTCGATAATTCATTTTCCGGTATAAGCCCCACAGACAAAAGCAAGGTATCGCATTCAATCCGTTTTTTAGTTTGTTGAAGAGGTTTTTTAGTTTCAGGATCTACCTGAGCAATAGTGACATGAGTTACTCTTTCTTTGCCTTCAATATCTATAACAGTATGATTTAACATTAATGGTATATTAAAATCATGCAGACATTGAACAACATTTCTTGTAAGTCCGCTGGAAAATGGCATTAACTCAATACATGCTAGTACCTGAGCTCCTTCAAAAGTCAATCTGCGTGCCATTATAAGACCAATATCGCCAGAACCAAGAATGATAATTTTTTTGCCTGGCATTAAGCCATCACGATTAACCAGACGCTGGGCAGTTCCGGTAGTCATAATTCCTGCGCATCTGCTGCCTGGAATTCCTATTGCTCCTCTTGGTCTTTCACGACAACCCATAGCTAATATAACTGTTTTAGCCTGTATTAAACATAAGCCGTATTCCGGACTAACTGCTGTTATAGTATGCAGACCGGATTTTTTATCAGTAGTTAAGCTTATTACCATCGTATTGCATCTGACCGGAATATCAGTGCTTTTTATTTTTTGAGCAAATTTATGCGCATATTCGGGACCGGTAAGCTCTTCCTTAAAATAATGTAGTCCAAAACCATTATGTATGCATTGCTGCAAAATGCCACCGGTATCATTGTCTCTTTCAAGCACCAACATATTGCGGCAGCCATTTTCCCATGCCGAAAGAGCAGCAGCCATACCTGCAGGCCCGGCGCCAATAATAACCATGTCCAACAAAATCTGTTCGTCAGTCCTGATGCTCATCTAAAATACCTCCAGGCCTACCGGTAATAATTTTTGAAGCACCACCCATTTTTGTGATTTCTGAAAATGGTATACCAGTCTCTTCTGACAATATTTTTAACACATGCGGCAGGCAAAACCCGCCCTGACAACGACCCATACCTGCTCTTGTGCGTCTTTTAACACCATCTACGGTAGTTGCTCCCACTGGTCTTTTAACTGCCTGCCTGATTTCGGCTTCGCTTACCTGTTCGCAGCGGCATATTATATGTCCATATTGAGAATTTTCATTAATAAGTTTTGATCTTGCATCATTATTCTGATCTCTAAAAAAGATCATTGCCTTAGGCGGTGGATTGAAATCAGACTTCTTAACAGCTTGTGCATCCAATGCTATCTGATTTGCCAAGTCAATAGCTATTGCTGGGGCAGCAGTAAGTCCAGGAGATTCAATCCCGGCAGCCAGATAATAACCCGGAATATCTTTTGACGATCCGATAATAAAATCATCGCGGTCACAATGTGCACGCAATCCAGCAAAGGCAGTAATAAAATGTGTTCTCGGGATGTTCTGCCAACTTCTTGAGGCCACTTTCAAAATATGTTCAAGCATATTCTCAGTAGTACTTACATCGTCTTTGTCTTCTATATCCTCTGCTGAAGGACCTATAATAATTGTTCCTTCAACAGTAGGTGTAATAAGTACACCTTTACCCATTTTTGTCGGCAGTTGAAAAATTGTGGCATCAAAAACAGGACCGCAGGCTTTATCAAGCATCCAGTATTCTCCACGTCTTGCTATTATCTTAAATTTATCCTCACTAATCTGATTGTTTATCTGGTCAGCATATACTCCTGCTGCGTTGACAATTATTCGGGAATTTATTTTGCCAATGGAAGTTTCTACCAGAAAAGTTTTTTCTGTTCTTGTAACAGCGCTAACAAAACAGTTTCTGACTATCTCTACTCCATTTACAACAGAATGTTCGGCCAGTCTGATTGTTAGATCATATGGGCTACAGATGGCACCTTTTTCAGCAAGCAAAGCATGGCAAGCTTGCGTACCGATTAAAGGCTCTCTTTCTATTAATTGATTACGATTGATGATTGACAAACCTTCTACACCATTAGTTTTGCCCCTGTTTAGCAATTTTTCAAGATCTGTGAGCCCTTGCTGTTCAAAAGACAACACAAGGGAAGTATTACATCTATAAGGCACATCTAATTCCAAACACCATTGTTCAAATATTTTACTGCCTTTGACATTATACTCAGCCTTTTTAGTTCCAGGTTTGGCATCATAACCAGAATGTACAATAGCACTATTTGCTTTTGTCGTACCCTCCGAAATATCACTTTGTTTTTCCAGAAGGACAATACTCAACTCATATCGCGATAACTCTCTGGCAATCGCGCAGCCGACCACACCGCCACCTATTATACATACATCATAACTAGTATTCATAATCAGATTTGCTCACAAACCAATTCAAAACCGGCATTCATACTACTGCGTCCGGCAAGCTGCGGCGATCCTCCGATTTTTAACTCTTCCTGGCGTCCTCTAAGCAAAGTGTTTCCCGGTTCAATACCTAGAGCATAATCACCTGATTTCATCGATTTCCACTGTGAAAGCACCGGTAATTCCGACCAGTTCCAGCTTAAAACTGCCTTTACTCTCATTTCTTTATTTTCAAGGCAGACTTTTGCAATATTATCAGGAGTATCATGTTTTGGATATTCAGCCAAAGGAAGCTGTTTTTTCAAATCCACATTTACCTGAGACGGTACATGGAAAAAAACCTGTTCAGGACAACCATCTACTGGTTCTGTTATCTCTTTATGTTTGTCTAATCCTTTTTCTGCTTCTTCGGTTCTAGGTATCACCTTACCTTCGGGATACTTAACTTTTAGCTTTGGTGACAAAAAAGGAAAACCAAAATTTATATGGTAAAGCAGAAAAACAGGTTCAGATTCAGCAGATCTGTTATATATTTTATCACTTAACTTTATTTTACTACCTTTAAGATCAAAACTGATTGATCGTTCTACAATCAAATTATGCCCAAACAGAGCACTCTCCTGGATTTGACCGCTTATAGTCAAAACCATATTTTCCTTATCTATGCCAATAGATATTATTTCAGCAGAAGTCTGTCCTATTCGGCCATGCAAAGGATGATAATCTGTGCCTTCAGTTGTATCAGGCCCGGTATTTCTTAACCCGCAGGTTGCAAGAAAGCCGGCTGGCCATGTTTTTTGAAACTCACCAGGAGTGAGCCAACTGCGATCAGCCCCAGCCAAACCATTTTTAGACATAAACCCAAGATTAACACCCTTAAAATGCAACTCATAAATATCTAAAGCTCTGCTTTCACAAAGAAGGGCACGAATTCCTCCAGCAGTAATTACCTCTATCATCTGCAGGCCTGCAGCCGGCCCATCAGCCAGTATAAGCCTGCGAATACTGAAAAACTGATCAGTAGAACCAGTCCAATCATAAAGATTATCGAAATTAAATTGATCAAAATTTACTGACATATTAAATACCTCCAACAGAATAATCCACCGCTACTGATTATATCACGATATCAGCAACGATGGACTTAATATCTGTTAAGCAAAATTTACTTAGAGAAATTCAAGAGATTAGCCCCTCAGCAATACTTTCAAGAGCTTGAGATATTTGATTTAATGAAGTACTGATATTAAACAATGAACTACCCAAACTTTCGAAACCATATCTAATAGCTGCCCCAAAACTCACTCCTGCAACGATAATAGCAAAAGCTAGTATTAGACTTTCTTTCACATAACTGTTTTTTATACCGTTTGGATTATTACTCATTTTTATAACCATTCCTTTCGCTTTCGCTCAAGGCACAAAACGATATGAATCGTCGGCTTTGAGCGTTATAATTTAAGTGGTCGGACAGACATACTACAGAGCACGAGGAGGTGAGTGCGTCTCCTCAAGGGAAGACCGCATTTTTATATGTGCCGCCAACCCCCCTCAAGCACAAATAAGTGTGGCATTGACCACGTAGTTTTATCTTTGTATAAACAAATCTCTTGTTAAACGGGGTGGCAGTCACTGTCTGTCTGCCGAATATATTTATCCAGAGAGGTGGTGTTTATGCTAAAAATCGTATTCCCTATTTGCTGTGGTATTGACGTTCACAAAACCTTTCTCGTTGCCACCATTGCATCTACTGACCGATCCAGCGTGACAACTTATCAAACCAAACGCTTTTCTACCTTTACTAAAGACTTAGAGAATCTGTCAAAATGGCTTCTTGACAACCAATGTACCGATGTGTGTATGGAGTCTACAGGAAAATACTGGATTCCCGTTTACAATGTATTGGAGTTAACTTGCGAAGTCATACTTGCTCACCCTAAGTATGTTAAATCCTTACGAGGGAAGAAAACTGACAGAAAAGACTCTGTATGGATTGCGGATCTCTTTAAGCACGGACTTGTTAAAGCAAGCTTTATCCCTGAAAAAGCCATTCGTGACCTAAGAGAAGTCATGCGTTACCGCACAAAGCTTGTCTCCATGAAAAGCAGTGAAAAAAACCGCTATCAGAATGCGCTGACAGTCTCCAATGTGCAATTGGCATCTGTTGTGTCGGATACTTTCGGAAAATCTGCTCAGGCTCTTATTAATCAGTTGTTGCAGCAGCCAAAAGATACGTCTTTTGATGTTCTGCCGTTCCTACACGGCTCGCTGAAGAAAAAAGCAGAACAGATCTCCGAAAGCTTGAACGGCTCGATTGATGACATTCAAGCACAGAAGATTCGGTCGTGCACCTCACACATTGCAGAGCTCGATTCTCATATTGAAGATTTACAGTTTGCTGCGGATTTGCT